>CAMLOF010000087.1 GCA_946481585.1 uncultured Macromonas sp.
TCAACCGCATCCTCTCACTTGACGAAGTCGCCGTCGTCTCGGCCATGCAGCAGGAGGCGTTGGCGGCCTGACCTAAACCCCGCCCTGCGGTCACTCGTGCCGCAGGGCCTCGATAGGGTCAAGCCGTGCCGCGCGGCGTGCCGGGAAGTACCCGAACAGCACGCCGATGCCCGCAGAGAACACGAACGCCAGCACGTTCACGCCCACGTTGAACACGAAGGGCACATTCATGAGCGCAGAGAGGCCCAGGCTGGCCCCCAGCGCCAGGGCCATGCCCACCAAACCGCCCAGCGCCGCCAGTACCACGGCCTCGATCAGGAACTGCAGCAGCACCTCGCGTTCCAGCGCGCCAATGGCCAGGCGCAGGCCGATCTCGCGGGTGCGCTCGGTCACGCTCACCAGCATGATGTTCATGATGCCGATGCCGCCCACCAGCAGGCTTACTGCCGCCACGGCACCGAGCAGCATGGTCATGACCCGGGTAGTGCCTGAAAGCGTTTCGCCCAGCTGTTTGGTGTCGAGCACGTTGAAGTTGTCCTCGTCACCCTCCGCCAGTTTGCGCCGCTCCCGCAGCAGTTGGGTCACCCCGCGCTTGACGCTGTCGGCGTCGGCCCCCTCCACCATGGACACCAGCAGGGTGTGCACACGTGTGTGCCCCACCACGCGGCGGTGGATGGTGTTGATGGGCATCAGCACGAGGTCGTCCTGATCGTTGCCAAAGGCGCCCTGCCCCTTGGAGCCCAGCACGCCGATCACTTCACAGGACATCTGCCGCACACGCACCGCGCTGCCCACGGGAGAGGTGTTGCCAAACAACTCACGCCGCACGGTTTCCCCAATCAGGCACACGGCGGCCCCGGCGCGCAGTTCGTCATCCGTGAAGTCACGGCCGTCAGTGACGCTCCAGTTGCCGGTGACCAACCACTCGTTGGTGCTGCCGATGATGCTGCTGGACCAGTTGCGCCCCATGGCCACCACGGTGGTGCTGGTGCGGGTTTCTGGCGCGGTGGTGAGCACGCCGCCAATCTGCGACGCTATGGCTTCAGCATCGCCTAGCTTGAACGAAGGAGCAAAAAAGCCGCCACTGCCCGGACCCAACCGTTGGCCAGGGCGCACCTGCAGCAGGTTGGTGCCCAGGCCGGAGATTTGCGTCTGTATGGCCAGCGTGGCGCCATTGCCCACGGTGACCATGGTGATGACCGCCGCCACCCCGATGACGATGCCCAGCACCGTTAGGAAGGAGCGCAGCAGGTTGCGCCTGATGGAGCGGATGGCGAGGATGAGCGTGTTGAAGAACATCAGTGCACCCCTGCCACGGCAACAGGCTGGCCCGTCGTGCCGTTGTGGTGCTCGAGTTCCACCACGCCGTCGCGGAAATGAACGATGCGCCGCGCGTAAGCGGCAATGTCGTGTTCGTGCGTGACCATGAGCACCGTGATGCCGAACTCGCGGTTGAGGCGCTGAATGAGCTCCATGATCTCGTGGCTGCGCTGGGAATCCAGGTTGCCGGTGGGTTCGTCGGCCAGCAGCACTTGCGGCTCGGTGACGATGGCCCGTGCAATGGCCACGCGCTGCTGCTGACCGCCGGACAGTTCGGCAGGTGTGTGGTGTTCCCAACCCTCCAGGCCCACGGCCTGCAAGGCGCGCCGGGCGGCGGCGTGGCGCTGCGCGGCAGGCTCACCCCGGTACACCAGGGGCAGTTCCACGTTTTCTTGTGCCGTGGTACGCGCCAGCAGGTGAAAGCCCTGGAACACGAAGCCAAAGAAACGGCGACGCAGGCGTGCCCGCTCGTCGCGGGAGAGGGATTGCACCGGTACCCCTTGGAACAGGTATTCCCCGGTGGTGGGTGTGTCCAGGCAGCCCAGCAGGTTCATGGCGGTGGACTTGCCTGAGCCACTGGGGCCCATGATGGCAACGAAATCCCCGCGCTCGATGGAAAGGTCCACCCCCTTGAGCGCCTGGAACGCCGTGTTGCCCTGGCCATAGACCTTGGTGATGCCCCGCAGCTCGATGAGCGGCGTGCCCGTCGTGGGCTCACTCATTTGGCGGCCTCGGCGCTCATCAGTCCGGTGATCACCGCCATGCCTTCCTGCAAGCCTTCACCGGAGACTTCGGTGTTGCGGCCGTCGCTGATGCCGGTGGTGACCTGCATGGCCTGGGGCTGACCGTCCTTGAGCACCCATATCTGGCGCACGCCGCCACTGCGTTCGGCCCGCGCAGTCTTGGTGCCGCTGCTCGGCATGCGCGGGAACATTTTGGACAGCACCCCGCTGCCCTGTTGTGCCGCTGCATTGCCGTTGGGCGGTGTGAAGCGCAACGCGGTGTTCGGCACCAGCAGCACGCCCTTGCGTTCGGTGGCCACGATGCTGGCCGTGGCGGTCATGCCCGGGCGCAGACTCAGGTCGGCGTTGTCCACGTCGAGCGTGGTGACGTAGGTGACCACGTTCTCCGTCTTCGTGGAGCCGTAGTCCACCCGGGTTACCTCAGCCGGGTAACGGCGGTTGGGGTAGGAACTGACGGTGAAGGTGGCCTTTTGAGCAGGCTTGACCACGCCCACATCAGCCTCGTCCACGTACACCTCCAGCCGCAGTTCCTTGAGGTCTTGCGCAATGGAGAAGAGCGTGACCGCCTGCAACGAAGCGGCCACCGCGTTGCCCGGATCGACCGAGCGCGTGAGCACCACGCCGTCGATGGGCGAGCGGATGGACGCTTTGGAGAAGTTGGTTTCGTTGGTAGACAGGGTGGCCTGTGCCTGTTGCACGGCGGCGCGGGCGCTGGCCTCAGTGGCCACGGCGCGGTCCACGGCGGCGCGGGCACTGTCCAGCTCTGCAGCGGAAGGCACCTTGCCGCCAGACAAGCGTGCCACTTCCTCCTGGCGCTCCAGTTGGGCCTTGGCCTCTTTGAGGGTGGCTGTGGCCTGCGCCACCTGCGCCTGCGCCGACGCCAGCGCGGCGCGCGAGCTGTTCACCTGATCCTGCAGCTTGGCAGTGTCCAGCACCACCAACACCTGGCCCTTCTTGACGCGGTCGTTCTTGTCCACCAGCACCTCGCGCACAGTGCCGGAAAGTTCACTGCCCACGTTGACCAGCCGCGTGGGCTGCAGCGTACCGTTGGCAGAAACAGTGAGCGTGAGGTCGCCCGTGCGCAAGGACTCGGTCACGAAGCTGGGCGCGGCCTTGCTCTTCTGGGCGGACAGGTAGTAATACCCGCCCCCGGCGAACACAGCCACGGCCAGCACAGCGCCCCACAGCAACGGGCGCTGCCACCAGCGTGGCGGCCTGTCTTCACCCAGCAGGGCATGCACGTCATCGGATGGAGTAGAAGGCTTGGTTTTCATGGGGTGTTGGAAGAAATGGCTTGCACGGCGCGTTCGGCATCGGCAACGGTCCAGCCGCCGCCCAGGGCTTTGTAGAGCCGCACGTGGTCCGCGCTCCAGGTGGCGCGGGTGGTTTCCAGTTCGCTTTGCGCAGAAAGCAGCGTGCGCTGCGTGTCGAGCAAGGTGGGGTAGTCGATAAGACCGCTGGCGTAGCGCTGGCGGGCCAGCAACTCGGCGTTGGACGCGGCTTCTGCAGCGGCCTCCAGCCGGGCCAGGCGTTCGCGGTTGCCATCGAGCGCCACCAAGGCGTCTTCCACGTCCTGCAGCGCTGTCAGCACGGCCTGCTCGTGCGCCAGTCGCGCCTGCTCCAGCGCAGCCTGCTGCACACGCACTTGGGCGCGGGCCGCGCCGCCATCGAGCAACGAAGCGGAGACGCTGGCCAACAAACTGCGCGTAAGTGCCGAAACATCCAGCAGGTCACCCAAGCGGGGGGCCGCCAGGCCCAGCGTGCCGCTGAGCGAAAAACTGGGAAAGCGGTTCGCATCCGCCTGATGCACACGCGCCCAGGCAGCCACCACCTTTTGTTCTGCCACGCGCACATCTGGCCGCTGGCGCAGGGCGTCTGCGGGAAAACGCATGGCCAGTTGCGACGGAGGTTGCGGCACACCCAGTTGCGCGGCATCGCCCGCCTGAGCAAGTTCGCGCTGCAAGGCGCCCGGTGCACGACCCGTGAGCACCGCCAGCGCATTCAGCGTCTGCTGAATACTGGTTTCCAGCGCTGGCAGGGTGGCGCGGGTCTGCTCGACTGCAGCGCGCGCCTGCTCCAGGTCCAGGGAAGATGCCAAGCCAGCCTGCACGCGCCATTGGGTCAGTTGCTGCGATTCGACCTGCTTGGCCAGGCTGTCGCGCGCCAGGCGCAAACGTGTCTGATAGCCCCGCAGTTGGATGGCGTTGACTGCCACCTCGGCGGCCAGGCTGACACGCGCCTGGCCCAGGTTGGCGGCAGCGGCTTGCAGGTCGGCTTCACTGGCGGTCTCGGAACTGCGGCGGGCACCAAACACATCGGGCTCCCAGCTCGCGTCAAAACCCGCGCGGAAGGTGTTGCCCGTGGCGTTGTCGCCAGCCTTGCTGCGCTGGGCAGAACCGGATGCTCCCACTTGCACCGCGCCCGAGGCGGCTGTCACGTCACGTTGGGCACGGGCCTGCTGCAAGGCGGCCTGGGCGCTGCGCAAGCTCTGGTTGGCCTGCAGCGCCTGCTCTACCCAACGGCTGAGCAGTGGGTCGTTGAAGGCCCGCCACCACGTGGCTACAGCTTCTGCACCGGCAGAGGCCACGGTGCCTTGCGGTGCGCGGCTCCACTGGGTGGGAACTTCAACCGAAGAAGCTGGCACCTCACTGGGCGCAAGGCTGGCACAACCGGCCAACACCAAGGCAGAAACCGCAACAACCGCTCTTACAGCGAACAAGCCTGGCCTGGGGGCCGCTTCACGTAGCCTGAACTGAGGAGGAAAACGCATGGATACCCTGTGTCTCGCCGCAACGGATTCGAGCGGCCATACGTATAGTGTGGCGCAATCGTTTTTCGTTCCGACGACACATGGGTAAAGGCCGTGTAAAGCCCCCTTGTATAGGGACGGGTCAACCCGCCGCTATGACGGTGCGCTGCACCAGCCGGTCGTCGCCCAGCACGATGAGCGCGAACAGCAGTTCTTCCAGGTTGTCTGCCTGCGCTGTCTTGCGTGCCAGCAGTGGCGTGGCGGCGGGATTGATGACCAGGAAGTCCGCCTCGCAACCCGGAGCGAGGTTGCCCACCACACCATCCAGCCCCAAGGCGCGTGCAGCGCCCGCCGTGTGCTGCCACCACAGGTGGCTGGGCGCCAGGCTAACCCCCTGCTTGGGCAGGCCGCCGCCGGTGACGCTGGCCCGCCCCACGTGGTAGGCCGCCAGCATGGTGTGGAAAGGGCTGAAGCTGGTGCCGCCGCCCACGTCGCTGGCCAAGCCGTAGCGGAAGCCCGTGCGTTCAGCGCTGGCGTAGTCAAAGAACCCGCTGCCCAGGAACAGGTTGCTGGTGGGGCTGACGGCGGCGGCGGTGCCGGTCTCACGCATCAGGGCGCGGTCGGTGTCGTCCAGGTGGATGCAGTGGGCGTAGATGGCGCGTTCACGCAGCAGGCCAAAGTCGCCATACACACCCAGGTAGCTGCGCGCGTTGGGGTACAGCTCCTGCACCCAGCGCACCTCGTCCACGTTTTCGGCCACGTGGGACTGCACCCACACATCGGGGTAACGCGCGGCCAACTCGCCCGCGCCACGCATCTGCGCGTCGGAGCAGCTGGGCGCAAAACGCGGCGTGATGGCGTAGCCCAGCCGCCCCTGGCCGTGCCAGCGCTGGATGAGGGCCTCGGTGTCGATCAGGCTCTGCTCGGTCTGGTCGCGCACGCCGTCTGGGGAGTGCCGGTCTTGCAGCACCTTGCCTGCGATCAGGCGCAGGCCGCGCTCCAGGGCACGACTCATCAGGGCGTCCACCGAGGCTGGATGGGACGTGGCGAAAGTCAACGCGGTGGTCACTCCATTGCGCGCCAGCTCGTCCAGGAAGAAACCGGCCACCTCGCCAGCGTATGCCGGGTCGTGAAAGCGGGATTCGTGCGGGAAGGTGTAGTGTTCCAGCCAAGGCAGCAGGCCTTCGGCGGGTGAACCGATCACGTCGGTCTGCGGGTAGTGGATATGGAGGTCCACAAAGCCGGGGGTGATGAGCCGCCCAGGCAGCTCTTCGATGGACACGCCGGGAAAACGATCTGCCAGTTCCCGGTAGGCGCCCACGGCACGCACCAACCGCGGCCCTTTTGCCCCGTCCGGCCCAGGGCCGACCACCAGCAGCCCGTCGGACTCGTAACGGGGGGTGGGAAGGTCTGCATCGGGGTCGAACCAGAGAATGGCGGCGCGGTAGGCTTTCATGGCGGCTAGCTTATCGCGTACAGCGCTGGGGCGCATACCAATGGCCCGATAGTTGTTATGCGAAGCGCATACACACTTGGGGGCTTGACAGCTTTGCTACGCTGAATGTGAGGGCCATTTCGGCCCGGAGACCTACTGTTTTTAGAAAGGAAACCACCATGCTTCAACGTCACCTCCTGTCCATCGCAGCCTGCATCGGCCTGCTCTGCGCGCCAGCCTGGGCGCAGGAACACAGCGACAAGGAGATCAAGGAAGACATTCAGCGCCACCGGGCCATGGCCGCCGCACACGAGGCTGCCGCCAAGTGCCTGGAATCGGGCAAGGGGGAAAAAGTGTGCCAGGAAGAGCTGCAAAAGGCCTGCAAGGGGCTGGCGCTGGGCAAGTCCTGCGGCATGCGCCACGCGCATTGAAGCTGAGCCCGGCAGGGTTTTGAGAGCGGGCAGACAATGTTGACTTTGCCATTCACGGGAAGAACCCAACCATGACCGCCCGCCTCAAGATCGATTTTGTCTCCGATGTTTCCTGCCCCTGGTGCGCGATTGGGTTGGCGTCGCTGGAAAAGGCCATTGCACGCCTGGACGGCGAGGTGAGCGTCGATTTGCGGTTTCAACCGTTCGAGCTGAACCCGCAGATGCCGTCTGGCGGACAGGACGTGACCGAACACCTGACCGAGAAATACGGCTCCACGCCTGAGCAGCAAGCCCAGATCCGCGAGACCATTCGTCAGCGCGGGGCGGATGTGGGTTTTGTGTTCAACGCAGCGGGCCGTGGCCGCATCTGGAACACTTTTGACGCACACCGCTTGCTGCACTGGGCGGCGGTGGAGCACCCTGCCCTGCAGCCTGCGCTGAAGAAGGCCCTGCTGGTGGCCTACCACGGCCAGGCGCGCAGCATGGAGTCGCACGACGTGCTGCTGGATGTGGCAGGCCAGGTGGGCTTGCCGCTGGAGCGCGCACAAGCCATTCTGGCGAGCGACGAATTCGCGCAGGACGTGCGGGAGCACGAAGCCTTCTACACCGGGCACGGCATCCGCTCGGTGCCCGCCGTCGTCATCAACGACAGGCACCTGATCTCGGGCGGCCAGCCGCCCGAGGTGTTCGAGCAGGCGCTGCGGCAGATCGCTTCGGGCGCGGCCTGAGTGGGCCGCATGGTGGCCCTGGGCGCGGTTCAGTCGTGCTCGCGCAGATGGGTGAAGTAGTCCTTGAGCTGGTGTTCCCAGCTGCGTTTTGACGCTTCGTCAGCAAAGCTGGCCTCGAAGCTGTTCCACGCCAGCTGGTAGGCGTGGCGCACGTCCAGATCTAGCGCCTCGAAGAGTTGCAGGTAGTTCTCGTTCAGGTAGCCACCAAAGTAGGCCGGGTCGTCTGAATTGACGGTGGCGCGCAAGCCTGCGTCGAGCAGTTGGCGCATGTTGTGCTGCGCCATGGTGGGGAACACGCACAGCTTCACGTTGGACAGCGGGCACACTGTCAGGGGTACCTGTTCGTCAGCCAGGCGCTGCATCAGCGCCGGGTCTTTGACAGACTGCACGCCATGGTCAATGCGCTCGGCCTTGAGCACGTCCAGCGCGCTCCAGATGTAGGCTGGCGGCCCCTCTTCGCCCGCGTGGGCCACCACATGCAAGCCCAGTTCGCGGCACTTGGTGAACACTCGCGCAAACTTCTCAGGCGGGTGGCCCAGCTCGCTGGAGTCCAGCCCCACGCCGATGAAGTAGTGACGATAAGGCAGCGCCGCATCCAGGGTGGCGAAGGCGTCTTCTTCGCTCAGGTGACGCAGGAAGCACAGGATGAGTTTGGCACTGATGCCGAATTCCTGGTGCGCGCGCTGGCAGGCGTGGTGCAGCCCGAGGATGACCGTTTCCATGGGCACGCCGCGCGCGGTGTGGGTCTGGGGGTCGAAGAAGATTTCGGTGTGCAGCACGTTTTCTGCAGCGGCCTTTTCCAGGTAGGCCCAGGCCATGTCGAAAAAGTCCTCCTGCTTGAGCAGTACGCTCGCGCCAGCGTAGTAAATATCGAGGAAGCTCTGCAGGTCCTTGAAGGCGTAGGCCGCACGCAACTCTTCCACACTGGCGTAGGGCAGTTTCACATGGTTGCGCTCGGCCAGCTTGAAGATCAGTTCTGGCTCCAGCGAGCCTTCGATGTGGATGTGCAGTTCGGCCTTGGGCATGCGGCGCAGCACCTGCGGCAGACGGGCGGGCGAGACGTGAGGTACGTGGAACATCAGCAGACTCCGAAGGTGACGCCCAGGCGGGCAAGGTAGCGCCGGTAGGCACTGGAAACACGGTCGGCCGGACCATGCACCTCGCGCACGGGCGCGCTGGCGGTGACCGGCAACCGCTTGGGTTGTTGGGATTCGATGATGGGCTTGTCCTGCGCGAAAACGGCGTCCTGGAAGCGGCGCAGATCGTCGTCGCTGGAGGCGTCGTTGAAGGTGGCCATGGCAAACCAGGCTGTGCAGGATTCCGGCGTGCGCGGGCAGATGAAGAGCGCGATGGCGTTGCGGGTGCCCTGCTCTTCGGTGGCGTCTTTGGACAGCACTGCCGTGTAGGGTGCGTGCACGTCGTAGCGGTAGGCGATCCAGGCACCTTCGTTCGCACCCGCGTAGGCGCGCGGCTGCCACGCCTTGCATTGGTTGACCGTGACCCCCTCGGGCGATTCGCGCACGTCTCCGGGGTCCACCTGGGCATGATCGGGCGTACCCAGCCAGCCTTCGTGCACGAAGCCGAAGTGGCTCAGATCCAGGAAGTTTTCCACCAGACGCGGCGCGCTGGTGGCCACGTCGTAGGGCCCGCAAAGCAACTGGCGCCAGCCAGCCGCCTCGCCCTGGGCAAAATGCGGGGGTGCCAGCAAGGGCTCCGGCAACCCGGGCGCTGGTGGAGCCAAGCGCACCCACACCAGGCCATGGCGTTCCTGTGTTTCAAACACCTGGGCGCAATGGCTGGCTGGGGGCACAAAGGCCGGCTGCACCGGCACATGCATGCAGCGCCCGCCAGCCTCGAAGCGCCAGCCGTGGTAGGGGCAGGCCAACTGCCCTTCGGTTACCCGCCCCAGCGACAAGCGCGCGCCCCGGTGCGGGCAGCGATCAGCCCAAGCGTGCACGGCACCTTGGTCGTCGCGCCACAGCACCAGCGGTTCGTCCAGCAACACTGCGGCAACAGGCTGCTGGGCCACTTCAGCGGCAGCCACCACGGGGTGCCAGAGGGTACGCTCTATCGCTTGCATATTGGCTTCCAGCCTACCAGAACTGGCCCTGTCAACGCCAGCCCGAACCATGAAAAAAAGCCACCGGGCTTGCGGCCACGGTGGCTTGCCTTGACCTGAATCAGATCAGTTGGGCAGCTTGCCTTCCACGCCCTTGACGTAGAACTTGATGCCACCCAGGAAGGCGTCGTCGGCCACCTGATCCTTGGCCAGCACGTCCTTGCCGGACTGGTCCTTGATCGGGCCCTTCCAGATGGAGAAGGAGCCGTCTTTCAGACCTGCCTTGACGGTGTCGATCTTGGCCTTGACATCGGCGGGCACGTCTTCAGCGATGGAGACCATGTCGATCGCGCCTTCTTTGTGGCCCCACCACACGGAACCAGTGCTCCAGGTGCCTTCCAGGGCGTCCTTGGTGGCCTTGATGTAGTACGGACCCCAGTTGATGACGGCAGAACCCAGGTGAGCCTTGGGACCGTAGGCGGTCATGTCGGAATCCCAGCCGAAGGCGCGCTTGCCCATTTTCTCGGCGGTCTGCAGCACGGCAGAAGAGTCGGTGTTCTGCATCAGCACGTCGGCGCCGCCGTTGATGAGCGACGTGGCAGCTTCGGTTTCCTTCGGCGGATCGAACCAGCCGTTGACCCACACGACCTTGGTCTTGACCTTCGGGTTGACCGACTGCGCACCCAGCGTGAAGCTGTTGATGTTGCGGATCACCTCGGGGATTGGGATGGAAGCCACCACGCCCAGCGTGTTGGTCTTGGTCATGGCACCAGCAATCACGCCAGCCATGTACGCGCCTTCGTAGGTGCGGCTGTCGTAGGTGCGCATGTTCTCGGCGGTCTTGTAGCCGGTGGCGTGCTCGAACTT
>CAMLOF010000088.1 GCA_946481585.1 uncultured Macromonas sp.
TGCCCGTGCTGCCGCCGGACCTGCGTCCGCTGGTGCCGCTGGATGGCGGCCGCTTTGCGACCTCCGACCTGAACGATCTGTACCGCCGCGTCATCAACCGCAACAGCCGCTTGAAGCGTCTGCTGGAGCTCAAGGCGCCCGAGATCATCGCGCGCAACGAGAAGCGCATGCTGCAGGAAGCCGTGGACAGCCTGCTGGACAACGGCCGCCGCGGCAAGGCCATGACGGGCGCCAACAAGCGCGCGCTCAAGTCCCTGGCCGACATGATCAAGGGCAAGAGCGGTCGCTTCCGTCAGAACCTGCTGGGCAAGCGCGTCGACTACTCCGGCCGTTCCGTGATCACCGTGGGCCCGACCCTGAAGCTGCACCAGTGCGGTCTGCCGAAGCTGATGGCCCTGGAATTGTTCAAGCCCTTCATCTTCGCCCGCCTGGAGCAGATGGGCATCGCGACCACCATCAAGGCCGCGAAGAAGGAAGTGGAAGCTGGCACGCCCGTGGTGTGGGACATCCTGGAAGATGTCATCAAGGAACACCCGGTGCTGCTGAACCGCGCACCTACGCTGCACCGCCTGGGCATCCAGGCCTTCGAACCCATCCTGATCGAAGGCAAGGCCATCCAGCTGCACCCGCTGGTGTGTTCCGCGTTCAACGCCGACTTCGACGGTGACCAGATGGCCGTTCACGTGCCGCTGTCCGTGGAAGCGCAGATGGAAGCCCGCACGCTGATGCTGGCCTCCAACAACGTGCTGTTCCCGGCATCGGGCGAACCCTCCATCGTGCCGTCGCAAGACGTGGTGCTGGGCCTGTACTACACGACCCGTGAGCGCATCAACGGCAAGGGCGAAGGCATGATCTTCACCGACGTGGCCGAGGTGCAGCGCGCCCTGGACGCTGGCGTGGTTGAACTGACCGCCAAGATCAGCGTGCGCCTGACCGAGTACGTGAAGGACAAGGATACCGGCGAGTTCACGCCTGTGACCAAGGTGGTGGACACCACTGCCGGTCGCGCGCTGCTGTCCGAGATCCTGCCCAAGGGCCTGCCGTTCGAGAACCTGAACAAGGCGCTCAAGAAGAAGGAGATCAGCAAGCTGATCAACACGTCCTTCCGCAAGTGTGGCCTGAAGGACACCGTGGTGTTCGCCGACAAGCTGCTGCAGAACGGCTTCCGTCTGGCAACCCGCGCGGGTATCTCCATCGCCATCGATGACATGCTGGTGCCTGCCGAGAAGCACAACATCATCGAGCGCGCCGAAGCCGAGGTGAAGGAAATCGCCCAGCAGTACTCGTCCGGTCTGGTGACCGCTGGCGAGCGCTACAACAAGGTGGTGGACATCTGGGGCAAGGCCGGTGACGAGATTTCCAAGGTCATGATGGAACACCTGAAGAAGGAAAAGACCATCGACCGCCATGGCAAGGAAGTCGACCAGGAATCGTTCAACTCCATCTACATGATGGCCGACTCGGGCGCGCGGGGTTCTGCTGCGCAGATCCGTCAGCTCGCCGGTATGCGCGGTCTGATGGCCAAGCCTGACGGCTCCATCATCGAGACCCCCATCACGGCGAACTTCCGTGAAGGTCTGAACGTGTTGCAGTACTTCATCTCCACGCACGGTGCCCGTAAGGGTCTGGCCGACACGGCGCTGAAGACCGCGAACTCCGGTTACCTGACCCGCCGTCTGGTGGACGTGACCCAGGACCTGGTGGTGACCGAGGACGATTGCGGTACCTCGAACGGCACGCTGATGCGCGCCATCGTCGAGGGCGGTGAAGTGATCGAGTCGCTGCGCGAGCGTATCCTGGGCCGCACCACGGCCGAGGAAGTGCTCAACCCCGAGAACCAGGCTGTGATCTTCCCTGCCGGTCACATGATCGACGAGGACACCTGCGACCTGATCGAGTCCGTGGGTGTGGACGAAGTGCGCGTGCGCACGGCGCTGACTTGCGAAACCCGCTTTGGCTTGTGCGCCAAGTGCTATGGCCGCGATCTGGGCCGTGGCGGTCTGGTGAACGTGGGCGAAGCCGTCGGCGTGATCGCTGCGCAGTCCATCGGTGAACCCGGCACGCAGCTGACGATGCGTACCTTCCACATCGGTGGTGCGGCATCCCGCGCAGCGGTGGCCTCCAGCGTGGAAGCCAAGTCCAACGGTATCGTCGGCTTCAACGCCACGATGCGCTACGTGACCAACTCCAAGGGCGAGCTGGTGGTGATTGCTCGTTCCGGCGAGATCATCATCCAGGACGAACATGGCCGCGAGCGCGAGCGCCACAAGGTGCCGTACGGCGCCATCCTGGCCATCAAGCCCGACCAGACCATCAAGGCTGGCACCATCCTGGCCAACTGGGACCCGCTGACCCGCCCCATCATCACCGAATTCGCCGGTCAGGTGAAGTTCGAGAACGTGGAAGAGGGCCTGACGGTTGCCAAGCAGGTGGACGACGTGACCGGCCTGAGCACCCTGGTGGTGATCGATCCGAAGCGTCGCGGCTCCACCAAGGTGGTGCGTCCGCAGGTCAAGCTGATCGACGCACAGGGCCAGGAAGTCAAGATTCCTGGCACCGACCACTCGGTGACCATTGGCTTCCAGGTGGGCGCGCTGATCCAGGTGCGCGACGGCCAGGACGTGGGCCCCGGCGAAGTGCTGGCCCGTATCCCTGTTGAAGGTCAGAAGACCCGCGACATTACCGGCGGTCTGCCCCGCGTGGCCGAGCTGTTCGAAGCCCGCAGCCCGAAAGACAAGGGCGTTCTGGCCGAGATCACGGGTACCGTGTCCTTCGGCAAGGAAACCAAAGGCAAGGTGCGTCTGCAGATCACCGACCCGGACGGCAAGGTCTGGGAAGACCTGGTGCCCAAGGAAAAGAACATCCTGGTGCACGAAGGCCAGGTGGTCAACAAGGGCGAGAGCATCGTGGACGGTCCGGCCGATCCGCAGGACATCCTGCGTCTGCTGGGCATGGAAGAGCTGGCTCGCTACATCGTGGACGAGGTGCAGGACGTTTACCGACTCCAGGGCGTGAAGATCAACGACAAGCACATCGAGGTGATCGTTCGCCAGATGCTGCGCCGCGTCGTGGTCGAGAACACTGGCGACTCCAGCTACATCGCTGGCGAGCAGGTGGAGCGTTCCGAGATCCTCAACACCAACGACGCCCTGCGTGCCGATGGCAAGACCCCCGCGACGTACAGCAACATCCTGCTGGGCATCACGAAGGCCTCGCTGTCCACCGACTCGTTCATCTCGGCGGCTTCCTTCCAGGAAACCACCCGTGTTCTGACCGAAGCCGCGATCATGGGCAAGCGCGACGAGCTGCGTGGTCTGAAGGAGAACGTGATCGTCGGCCGTCTGATCCCGGCTGGTACGGGTATGGCGTTCCACGACGCACGCCGCGTCAAGGAGCGCATGGACGACGAAGAGCGCCGTGCCATTGCCGAAGCCGACGCAGCTGCATTGGCTGCGGACCAGTCCGAAGCCAGCAGCGACGCTGAAGCGGCTGAGTGATGGTCAAGACCCTGCGCGAGCGGGGTAGGTGACCAAAACCCCCGTCTGGTGTGAGCCAGGCGGGGGTTTTGTTTTGGGCTGCGGTAAAGTCGCAACCGGGTGCGGGCAGTCGGCCGCAAGGGTTGCATACCGAGACAGGAGTGAACATGGGCATGTTCTTTTGGGTATTGCTGGGGGCTGTGGCCGTCGTCGTCTTCTGGGCGGTGGGGGCGTACAACCGGTTGATGCGTTTGAAGACCCAGGTGGCCAACGCCTTTGGGCAGATAGACGTACAACTGAAGCGCCGATACGACCTGATCCCGAACCTGGTGGAAGTGGCGCGCAAGTACATGGCGCACGAAGCACGGACGCTGGAGGCGGTGATTGCCGCGCGCAACCAGGCCAGTACGGCGGAGCAGAAGGCCGCTGCGAGCCCCTTGAGCTCTGCTGCCCTGGGTGCGTTGGCTGGTGCCGAACAGGCATTGGGTGGTGCCCTGGGCAGGTTGTTTGCGGTGGTGGAAGACTACCCCGCGCTCAAGGCAGATGAAACACTGCGGGACCTGAGCGAGGAGTTGACCCATACCGAGAACCGGGTCGGGTTTGCACGTCAGGCCTACAACGATCAGGTGTTGGAATACAACCAGGCCGCCATGCATTTCCCTACGCTCATCGTTGCGCGGATGCTGGGTTTTCAGCCGTTGGAGATGCTGGCATCGACCCAGAGCGAGGAGGAGCGTCAGGCTCCCCGCGTGGAGCTCTGACGGCTAACGGCAGTCATGCGTTTTTTTGAGTTCCAGAGGGATGCGCGCGGCCAGACGCGTCGCTTGCTGTTCTGGTTTGCCGTCATGGTGCTGGCATTGGTGCTTCTCATCAATGCTGTGCTGGCACTGGCCTGGACGCTGACTTGGGGTGGTGCATTTGGTTTTCCGCGATATTTCTTCCTGGTCAACACGGGCGTGACGCTGCTTTTTGTGCTCGGAGGCTGGTGGGTGGAGACCTCGAACCTGCAAGGTGGTGGCGTGGCGCTGGCGCAGCGGCTGGGCGCACGCGAGGTGCGGCCAAGCGGTAACCCGGACGAACAGCGCTTCGCCAACGTGGTGCAGGAGCTTTCCATTGCCGCGGGAATGCGTGCGCCACAAGCCATGGTTTTGCCGCGTGAAGACGGCATCAACGCCTTTGCCACCGGCTGGGATGTGGATGACGCCGTGGTGGCCGTGACTCGAGGCGCCCTAGAGGGGTTGACCCGCGAAGAGATGCAGGGCTTGGTGGCGCACGAACTCAGCCATATCCGTGAAGGTGATACACGTCTGAACATGCGCCTGGCGGGCATGGTGTTTGGTTTGGAAATGATTTACCGACTGGGGCAGAGTCTGATGGCGCCAGATGAGAAAGGACGCCGCCATCTGGCGACCCTGCTTGGGGTGGCGATCATGGCGGTAGGGTGGCTGGGATGGTTGGCGGGGCATGCTCTGCAGGCGGCAGTGTCGCGCCAGAGGGAATTCCTGGCCGACGCGCGAGCCGTGCAGTGGACACGCAACCGCGAGGGCTTGGGGCGTGTGCTGCGCAAGGCGCTGGGGCAGTCTGCCGGGGATGACGACTCGTCCTCAGGGATGGGCAACCCGCTGGTGCAGCACATGCTGCTGGTATCGGCCGAGAGTGGGCGTTGGGGCCGTTGGCTGGACTCCCATCCTCCGCTCACCCAGCGCATTGAACGTATTTACGGTGGCAAGATGCCTGCGCTGCAGGCGCGGGCCGGACGAGAGGATTTGAATGACGCATCAAGCGCCGCTGTCTGAACAGCTGGCATGGACCGCGCGTACCTTGGCTGCTGTGCAGCAGGGCGCTTCACTCAATGACGCACTGCCCAAGGTGCCCGGGCCGCTCAGGCCGGGGGTTCAAGCGTTGACATTTCATGCGTTGCGCCACGCTGGGCAGGCTGCCGCTCTGCTGGAGCTGTTGGCGGAGCGTGCCCCCCAGGCCTTGGTGGGTGCATTGTTGCGGGCAGCGTTGCCCCTGTTGCTGGACGAAAGCAGTGATGGCGTGCGCTATGCGCCGCATACCGTGGTGGACCAGTGCGTGCTTGCCCTGGGGCTGCTGAAGTTGCCGAGGTCGGCGTCGGGGTTCGTGAATGCGTGCCTGCGGCGTTTCCTTCGCGAAAAAGACGATCTGCTGGCTGAGTTGCAAGACGACATGGTGGCGCGCTGGAACCATCCCTTCTGGTGGATCAAGCAGTTGCGGCGCGACCACCCCCTGCATTGGCAAGCCATACTGGAGGCAAACAACCGACCAGCCCCCATGACCTTGCGCGTGAACCGCAGGCGTCAGGGGCGCGACGCTTACCTGGCGTTGTTGCAGTCGCAGGGCATGGGTGGCCAGCCAGTGGGTGAAGACGGCATTGCGCTTGAGCGGCCGCAACCGGTAGAAAAGCTGCCTGGCTGGCATGAAGGTTGGGTGTCTGTGCAGGACGCCGCGGCACAGTTGGCTGCGCCGTTGTTGCTGGGTGGCGCAGCGTTGCCCCCATCTGCTCGCGTGCTTGATGCCTGCGCGGCACCCGGCGGCAAGACTGCTCACTTGCTTGAGTGCGCCGACCTGGATGTTTTGGCTCTCGACGTGGATGCCAAGCGCTGTGAGCGCATCCACGACAACCTGGAGCGTCTGGGCTTGCGTGCCGAGGTCCGCGCAGCAGACGCTGGCGAACCTGCTCGTTGGTGGGATGGCCGCCTGTTCGATGCCATTTTGCTGGATGCACCATGCACCGCGTCTGGCATTGTGCGGCGCCACCCAGACGTTCGCTGGTTGCGTCGCCCGGCGGACGTCACGCAGCTTGCAGCTCAACAGGCACGCCTGCTTGAGGCCTTGTGGCCCCTGGTGAAGCCAGGAGGCCGCCTGCTCTACTGCACTTGCTCCGTTTTCAAAGCCGAGGGTGATGAGCAGATCTCTGCCTTTCTTGCGCGTCACACCGATGCCCACGCGCTACCTGCCCCCGGCCATCTGTTGCCGGGCAGCGCCGCAGAGCCTGTAAAGTCAGCGATCAACGACAATCCGTCGGGTGGAATGGATGGCTTCTATTACGCTCTGCTGCAAAAAACGCCTCAGGCCTGACGGCCAGAAGGGCAGCGCCATTGCCGCTTTGCGGCAAGTGGCCGTTTGGCTTGGCTTGTGGCTTTGCCTGGGGTTGTTTGCGGCGCACGCTGCGGCTGACAGCGCCTCAGCCGATTCGCCGCGCGTGGAAGTCGAGCGTGTGACCGATGGCGTGTACCTTACAGCCCGGCTGCCTTTTTCTCTACCCGAAGGCATGGACGAAGCCCTTCACAAAGGCGTGCCGCTGCATTTTGTCTGGCAAGCCGAAGTGCTGCGCCCGCGCTGGTACTGGTCAGACCAAAAAATCAACAGTGTCAACCGGGTGGTCCGCCTTGCGTACCAACCCTTGACGCGACGCTGGCGCTTGAGTGTCTCGTCTGGGCTGCCGGGTGATGCTGGAGTCGTCAACGCCTTGCATCAGAACGTAGACACGCTGCAGGAAGCGCTTGCCATCGTGACCCGCGTGTCCAACTGGAGGGTGGCTGAAGGCGCTGCTCTGGCCTCTGATACCGCGTATCGAGTGCAATTGCGCTTCAGGCTGGACGCAGGGCTTCTGCCGCGTACCTTCCAGATTGGCGTTCCTGGCCGCGACGATTGGCGGGTTGACTTTCTGCAGGTTCTTAACGTTCCTCCGCTGGGGGAAGCTCAGCCATGAGCGTGCAGACGCCTGTCTGGCGAACCAAGCCAGCCACCCGCTGGGCCGTCGGGCTGGGCCTGGTCTTCATGGCCGGTGTGGCCATGGTGCTGTTCTTTTTGCTCACCCTGGCCACCGACCAAAAGTCCTTCTACGAAGGCAACTACACCCGTCTGGTGCTGGTGAACGTGGCCGTTGCAGCGGTGCTGCTGTTGGTGATCCTCTGGTTCTCGGTTCGACTGGCCGTTCGATTGAAGCGCAAGCGCTTTGGCAGCAGGCTTTTGCTCAAGCTGGCTGCGATCTTCGGGTTGGTGGGCTTTTTGCCCGGGCTTCTCATCTACACGGTGTCCTACCAATTTGTGTCACGCTCGATCGAATCGTGGTTTGACGTGCGTGTCGAGACGGCTTTGTCTGCTGGCCTCAACCTGGGCCGCTCCACCTTGGACACACTGGCCGCAGACTTGGCCAGCAAGACCCGGGCGGCGGCCAGCGCGTTGGGGGGAACGAGCGATGCCTCTGCCGGTTTGGCCTTGGAGCGGCTGCGTGAACAATTGCAGGCCAGCAACGTGGTGTTGTGGAGCCACGCCGGGCAGGCAATTGCAAGTGCGGGGGAGTCGCGTTTTGAACTGAGCCCCGCGCGTCCAAGCGTTGCCCAGATGCGTCAGGTGCGCAACCAGCGTGTTGTCTTCAGCGTGGAAGGCGTGGAGGAGCTTGAAACGCTGCCCGATCCGAAGGCGTTGCTCGACATGCCCTCGGAAAAGCTGCCCAAGATCCAGGTGCTGGCGTTGGTGCAACCATCCAACTTCGGATTCGGTGGTGACGCGCGCGTGCTCCAAGTCAGCGCGCCCTTGCCGGCGGCTCTCTTGGCCGATGCCCTTGCTGTGCAACAGGCGCACCGTGAGTACCAGGAGCGGGCGCTGGCCCGTGACGGTCTGCGCAGCATGTACATAGGTACATTGACCTTGGCCCTGTTTCTGGCCGTGTTTGGCGCGGTGCTGCTTGCCGTTTTGTTGGGCAACCAGCTGGTTCGCCCACTGCTGGTGCTGGCCGAGGGTATGCGCGACGTGGCCCGAGGAGACCTGACTCCCAAGGTTTCCCTGCCAGCCAGGGACGAACTGGCTGGCCTGACCCGGACGTTTGCGCACATGACGCAGGAACTGGCCGACGCCAGGCAGGCCGTCCAGCAGGGCATGGCGCAGGTGGACGCAGCCCGCTCGAACCTTCAGACCCTTTTGGACAACCTGACTGCTGGCGTGGTGGTGCTGGACGCCGACTTGCACATCATCAGCTCCAACCCTGGCGCTACCCGCATTCTGCGTGCACCGCTTGCTGCACATCTGGGGCACGCCTTGCGCACGGTGCCCGGCTTGGAAAATTTCGGGCTCTGGGTTGCGCAGCAGTTCGAACGTTTCACGGCCGGGCTGGCGGTGACCGAAGATGGTCACTGGCAACAATCCTTCGAATTGCATGCGGGTGATCGCGATGCCATGCACGCTACCAGCCTGGTGACGTTGATCGCTCGTGGCGCACTGCTGCCCAATGGCGAGCGGCTTCTGGTGTTTGACGACGTGTCAGAAATCATCTCTGCGCAAAGGGCCCAGGCATGGGGCGAAGTGGCTCGACGGCTGGCGCACGAAATCAAGAACCCACTCACCCCCATTCAGTTGTCTGCCGAGCGGCTGGCCATGAAGCTGGAGCCCAAGCTGGAGGGCGGTGACCTTGCCATTTTGAACAAGTCCGTGAAGACGATCGTGGACCAGGTGGATGCCATGAAGCGTCTGGTCAACGAGTTCCGCGATTACGCGCGTTTGCCGGGCGCCCAGTTGGTGCCCCTGGACCTGAATGCACTGGTCACGGACATTGTTGGCATATACGACGCTTCCGAAGTGCCCGTACGGCTAGACCTTGATACGGCTTGCCCGCAGGTGGCCGCCGATGCACAACAGGTGCGCCAGGTGGTGCACAACCTGGTGCAGAACGCGCAGGATGCCACGCCCCCAGGCGGTGCACCGGTTCTGTTGCAGACCCGCGTGTCGGAAAGTGGGCGTTGGGTTCGCCTGCACGTGCTCGACAGTGGCCCAGGTTTTGCTGATTCCATTTTGAAGCGAGCCTTCGAGCCATACGTGACGACCAAGAGCAAAGGTACGGGGCTGGGGCTGGCGGTGGTCAAGAAGATCATGGATGAGCACGGAGGCCGGGTGGACCTTGCTCAACGGACCGAAAGTGGAAGGGTGTGCGGCGCGCAAGTGTCGCTATCATTCAAGGTTGCAAATACGCAACAGAGTTGAGCCGATCAGAGAGGACGGAAGCGCAACGTCATGGCGAACATTTTGGTGGTTGATGATGAACTCGGCATCCGGGATCTGCTGTTTGAGATCCTGAACGACGAGGGTCACGCCGTTGAGTTGGCGGAGAACGCTGCGCGGGCGCGTGAGCTGCGTGCCAGCTACCGCCCAGACTTGGTGTTGCTCGACATATGGATGCCCGACACCGACGGCGTGACGCTGCTCAAGGAGTGGTCTGCCAGCGGTCTGCTCAATATGCCCGTGATCATGATGAGCGGTCACGCGACCATCGACACGGCGGTTGAAGCGACGCGCATTGGCGCGATGGCGTTTCTGGAAAAACCCATCACGCTGCAGAAACTTTTGCAGGCGGTGGAGAAAGGGCTGAACAAGGCCGTTGCCAGGCAGGCTGCTCCAACGCGCCCGGTCGTTTCTGCTCCGCCAGCGGTGGCCATGGCTGTGGCCGGTGCAGTGGTTGATGCTGATCTGCAGGCGCCCGAGAACGCCGCAGTGAAGATGTTCGACCTGGACGTGCCTTTGCGCGACGCCAGGGACGCCTTTGAAAAAGCCTATTTCGAGTTCCACTTGGCCAAGGAGAACGGCTCCATGACCCGCGTGGCCGAGAAAACAGGGCTGGAGCGCACGCACCTTTACCGCAAGCTCAAGCAGCTGGGTGTCGATTTGTCGAGGTCCAAACGCAATGGTGGCTAAAAGCCCAAAAACTTTGCTATAATTTAAGTCTTGGCCCGGTAGCTCAGTTGGTAGAGCAGCGGATTGAAAATCCGCGTGTCGGTGGTTCGATTCCGCCCCAGGCCACCAGTCTCA
>CAMLOF010000089.1 GCA_946481585.1 uncultured Macromonas sp.
CCCAGGGCCAGCCACATGCGTTCCACCAGATTGGCCAGCCAGAAGGGCAGGTAGCGCTGCAGCAGCGGGCGGCCGTTGCGGATGGCGCGTTCCGCTTCTGGGGCGGCGGGCAGTTCGGCCAGGGTCAGGTTGGGGTATTCACCCTGCCGGTTGAACCAGCCCGAGGGGCTGTGCAGCGTCTGCGCGGCCTGGGCAAACAGCTGGCGGATGGCAGGGTGGGTGTCGGCACGCGAGAGCAGACTGGTGGTGGACGCCACCAGATCAAGGTTCTGCGCCGGGCGGTTACCGGCGAGGTCCACCACGCCTTGCGGCAGGACTACCGGGGTGAGAAAGCCAAAGCGGCGTGAATAGGCCTGTGCCTGCTGGAAGTTCATGAGCCGCACGCCCGGGGTCAGCAGCAGCATCTGCACCAGTTGAGATTCCGGGGCCGAGGCAAAGACGATGGCATCCAGTTGGCCGCTGATGAACTTGACCGTGGCGGGCGTTTGGGCAAGCTGGCTGAGCCGCAAGTCGGTGGGCAACATGCCATTGGCGTCGAGCAGCCGGGTGAAGAGTTGCGGCACGCCGCTGCCTGGGGTGTCGACATTGACGCGCCAGCCGCGCAGTTCTTTCAACGTGCCGATGCGCTGGGTGCGGTTGCGCGTGTGGGCCGCATCTTCGCGGTAGAAGAGCCACAGCGGTTCGACGAACAGGCTGCCCAGGGTGAGCATCTGCTCGGCGTCGTCGGCGCGGATGTGGCCGCTGCCGCCCTGCACGAAGCCCAGGTCGGCCTGGCCGCTGCGCAGCAGCTCCACGTTGTCGGCAGAACCCTGGCTGGGCAGCAGTTCCACGGTGATGCCGTAGGCCGCCAGCGCCTGGGCGTAGCGCTGGCCGAAGGCCTCGTAAGCGCTTTGCTCCGGGCCAGTGGCCAGCACGACCCGCTTGGGGGGAGCTGGGTCCAGCCACCAGTAGGCCAGCCCGAGCAGGCTGGCCGTGAGCAGGATGAAGGGGCCGAACGAGACCAGCAGGTCGCGCAGCGACAGCAGGGTGTGGCGCAAGGGTTGGGGCATGGCCCCAACAGCTTACTGCATGCGCTCCAGGCTCATCACTGTGTAGGCGCCATTGACCTTGTCTGCGGTGAAGCGCACCTTGTCACCGACCTTGATCTGCTGCAGCCAGGTGGCGTCTTTCACCTGGAAGACCATGGTCATGGGCGGCATGTCGAGGTTGGGGATGTCACCATGCTTGAGCGACACCTTGCCAGCCTGCAGGTCGATGCGGCGTACCTCGGCCTCGGCTGTTGGCAGGCCATTCGTCGCGGTGTTTGCAGCCGGTGTGGCTGGTGCAGCAGGTGTGGTGTGGTGGGCATCGTGGCTGGTGTTGCTCTGGGCGTGGGCGGCGCCAGCCAGCGTCAGCAACAGTGTTGCCAACAGCGCATAAAGGCGGGGTTGGCGCGGTTGGGGCAAGTTCATGGTTCAGGCCTTGTTGTAAGAGGCATAGATGCGGGTGGAGCCGTCGCGCTGCACCAGCAGCACGTCGTAGGGGTCTTTGCGGCCGCCGTACTCCGGGCCGTCCATGCCAGGGCTGCCCACGGGCATGCGCGGCACGCTCAGGCCCAGGGCCTGGGGCTTGTCGGCCAGCAGGCGCTGCATGTCCTTGGCGGGCACGTGTCCTTCGATCACGTAGCCCTGTACGCGTGCGGTGTGGCAGGAGCCGAGCTGGTCGGGCATGCCCAGGCGTTTGCGGGCGGCGGTGTTGCCGGTGTCAAAGACACGCACGGTGAAACCGTTGGCTTCCAGGTGCGCCACCCAGTCCTTGCAGCAGCCGCAGTTGGGGTCTTTCCAGACTTCCACCAGCGGTTTGGCCGGCTGGGCCAGGGCCGCGGTGACACCGCCTGCCATCCAGGCGGCGCACAGCCCAATCAGGGTTCGTCTTTGCATGGTGTTCTCCAATCACATAAGGGTTCAGGGCTGGGCGCGTTGCCCGCTGGCGGGCAGCACGGTGATGCTGCCTTTCATGCCCGCTTCGTAGTGGCCCGCGATCAGGCAAGCGAACTCGAATTCGCCTGGGCGGTTGAAGGTCCAGACGATGTCACCCCGTTTGCCCGCAGCCACGTGGGCCATGTAGGCCTCGTCGTGCTCCATGCCGGGGTGTTTCTTCATGAGTTCAGAGTGGGCCATCAGCTCATCGCGGGTGCCCAGCACGATCTCGTGCATCACCTTGCCTTTGTTGGCGGCCACGATGCGCACGGTCTCTCCCTCGCGCACTTCAATGCGCTCAGGCGTGAAGCGCATGTCGTCGGTCATGCGGATTTCGATGGTGCGGCGCGCTTCCGAACGCTCGGCGGCGATGCCCCAGGGCTTCTGCTCCTTCACGGCGGCGTGGTGTTGGGCCATGGGCATCTGGCTGGCGTGGCCTTGCGGGCCGTGTGCCCAGGCGTGCTGGGCCAGCAGGGTGCTTGCCAGCAGCAGGGCGCGGCGCACGGTGTGGTTTGGTTTGAGGGTGTGTTTCATGGGGGTTTGTCAGTGGTGGTTGCCGTGGCCCATGGGCTTGCGCACCTGGGCGGGTGGGTGGTTGTGACCGTGGCCAGGCATGCCTGGCATGGCGGGCTGTGCGGCCGAGGGCGCGGGTTGCAGCGGCGCGCCCTGGTATTCGTAGGCTTGCGTTCCTGTGGGCAGTGTGTACCAGCCGGGGTCGGTGTAGTCACCGGGTTTCTGGTCGGCACGCACCTTGAGCGTGGTGAACATGCCGCCCATTTCAATCGCGCCAAAGGGGCCGGTGCCGGTCATCATGGGGAAGGTGTTGGCGGGCAGCTCCATTTCCATTTCGCCCATGTCGGCCATGCCGCGTTCGCCCATCACCATGTAGTCGGGCACCAGTTTCTGGATCTTCTGCACCAGGCCGCGGTGGTCCACGCCGATCATGGTGGGCACGTCGTGCCCCATGGCGCCCATGGTGTGGTGGCTCTTGTGGCAGTGCACGGCCCAGTCGCCGGGTTCGTCGGCCAGGAACTCGATCTGGCGCATCTGGCCCACGGCAATGTCGGTGGTCACCTCGGGCCAGCGCGCGCTCTTGGGCACAGGGCCGCCGTCGGTGCCGGTCACCTCAAACTCTATGCCGTGAACGTGAACCGGGTGGTTGGTCATGGTGAGGTTGCCCACGCGCATGCGTACCCGTTCGCCCAGGCGCGCCACCAGCGGGCTGATGCCCGGGAACACGCGGCTGTTGAAGGACCAGATGTTGAAGTCCAGCATGGTGTTGATCTTGGGTGTCATGCTGCCGGGCTCCACGTCAAAGGCGTTGAGCAGGAAGCAGTAGTCGCGGTCCACGTCGTTGATGAGCGGGTGGCGGCCCTTGGGGTGGGTGATCCACATGCCCATCATGCCCATGGCCATCTGCGTCATCTCGTCAGCGTGCGGGTGGTACATGAAGGTGCCCGGGCGGCGCGCCAAGAATTCGTAGACAAAGGTCTTGCCGGGCTGGATCTGCGGCTGGTTGAGGCCGCCCACGCCGTCCATGCCGTTGGGCAGGCGCTGGCCGTGCCAGTGGATAGTGGTGTGCTCTGGCAGGCGGTTGGTGACGAAGATCCGCACGCGGTCGCCTTCCACCACTTCGATGGTGGGGCCGGGCGACTGGCCGTTGTAGCCCCACATGTTCACCATGAAGCCGGGGGCCATTTCACGCACCACGGGTTCGGCGACGAGGTGGAACTCCTTGACGCCGTTGTTCATGCGAAAGGGCAGGGTCCAGCCGTTGAGGGTGACCACGGGGCGGTAGGGGCGGCCCGCGCCGGTGACGCCGGGTGGTGTCCAGGGAGCTGCGGTGTCGGCGTTGGCGCGTATGACGGGTTCGGGCAGTGCGGCCATGGCGCTGCGGCTGACCGTGGTGGCGGCCATGGCGGTGGCGGCTCCGGCCAGGGCCTGTTGGAAGAAGTGTCGGCGTTGCATGGTGGTCAATGTCCTGCGGGTGTGGCGGCTGCGCTGGCGCCAGATGTGGAGAGCGTGGTGCCCGCATAGGGCAGGCCGTTGAGCACCGCTTGAAGATCGGCATGGGCCAGCCAAGCGTCGCGCTCGGCTTGCAAGGCGGCGTGCACGCTGGTGATTCGGGTTCGCGCGGCGGCGAGCAGGTCCCAGGTGCTGGCGAGCATGCCGTTGTAGCGCAGCAGGGTTTCGTCCTGCAAGGCGGTGTGCAGGCGCTGCACCTGCTGCCGGGATTGAACGGCCACCAGCCGGGCCGTCTGCCAGGCCGTCAGCGCCAGGCGCACATCGGAGCGGATCTGGCGCTCCAGCGCGGCGGCTTCGGCCTGGGCTTCTACCGCTTTTTCCAGTGCGTGGCTCCAGCCGGTACCGCGGGTTTCCAGGCGTGCGGGCCATTGGCCTTGTGCGGCGGCAACGGCCTCTTGGGGCAACTTGATCAGGCGCTCGCGGTCGGCAGGCGTCAGGCCCTGCGCCAGCAGGCGTGCCTGTTGGTCCAGCCAGGGCCAGCGCGGGTGCTGCTGGAGTGCCTGCTGTTCCAGGGCATCGGTATTGCCTGCTGGACCTGCGGGCAGCGGGGGCAGCTGGGCGGGCAGGTGTGCAGGTAGGGCTTGGGCGCTGGGGGCCGTGTTGTCCAGCAGCCGCCACAGCGCCTCGGTGGCGGCCTGCTGCTGTTGCTGGGCCAACATCCACTGTGCCTGGGCGTCCCACAAGGCCAGTTCTTCACGCATCTGGCGGGCGGCACTCCAGTTACCCACCTGGGTCATGCGGCGGGCCAGTTCGTTGCCCGCTTCAGCGGCTTCCAGCACCTGGCGCTGGTACGCCAGCCCCTGTTGGGTAGCCACTGCCTGTATCCAGGCGCGCTCCACTTGTTGGCTCAGGGCCAGAGCGCGGTTGCGCAGGTCGGCCGCTTCCTGCGGGTTGAGTCCCGGGTGGGCCAGCAGGTCGGGGCGTGCCTGCATGGCTGCGGCAGTGACCTGGGCCAGGGTCCAGGGCGTGGCCGTGCCGGTTGTCTTTGGCGTTGTTGCGGGTGCGCGGGATTGTTCCCAGCGCAAGATGTCGGCATGGCCGCGTGGGAAGGCGCTTACTGCCTCGTTGGCGGCTTTCCAGTCAGCTGATTGCTGCGGTGGTGGCGCTTTGCCAGTCGTGGCAGCCGGTGCGCCGCCATGGTCATGGACCTGGGGCCACGCAGGTGCGGAGGAAAGGGCCAGCGCACTGGCGAGCAGCCAGGCAAGGTGACCGGGCCTGTGTCCAAGGCCGGGGGAACGGGACATGAAATGCTCCTGAAAACGCTCGAAACCTGCGCCCGGTTGCCGGTTTTGGCAAATCGCGGACGCACTTAGGGTGTAGCGGTCAGGCGATGGGTGGCTTGAAGCCGGGCAGGCGCTCGGCGCTGGTCAGAAGGGGTGACAGTGCGGCGGGCAGCACACGTGGCAACTCCTGCGCGGGCAGCAGGGTGGCATGGGCGGTGTGCAGGGTGTTGTGGCATACGTCACACAAGCCGCACATGGCGTGGCCGGGGTGGGGCTGGTCAGCGGGTTCAGCGCCTGCCACGTTGGCATGAACGTGAACCTGGTGGTGCGTGGCTTCGCCCGTGGCTTGCTCGTGGCAGTCGTGGCTGACTGACTGTGCTGCCGCCACAACAGACACGGCGGGCGCCGGCGCGTGCCCGCCAGCTGCTTGCATCTGCACCGCCATGGCGTCGCCTGCCAGCAGCCGCAAGGGCAGCAGGCACATCATCAGCCACAGGGTGAACGCACGCATGGGTGGAATGATAGCGGCAAGGGTGGAGAAGTTCCCGGCGGTCAGGCGGTGGCCCGCTGTTCGACCAGTTCACTGCGCGCATGGCGCATCACCTGGGCGCCGCCCGTGAGTGCCAACCCGGCCATGACGGCAGCCACGGCCAGGTCGGGCCAGGCAGAGCCGGTGCCAAACACACCGGCTGCGGCCAGCATCACAGCAACGTTGCTCAGCGCGTCGTTGCGGGAGCAGATCCACACACTGCGCATGTTGGCGTCGCCATTGCGCCAGGTGTAGAGCAGCACCGCCACCCCCACGTTGGCAAGCATGGCCGCAAACGCCACCGCGCCCATGGTGAGCGGCTCGGGCACGCTGCCGCTGCGCAGCACCCAGGCGGCCTTGCCCAGCACGAAGAGCCCGTAGCCGAACATGCTGGCGCCCTTGATCCAGGCGGCGCGGCTGCGCCAGACCACCGCCATGCTCAGCACCGCCAGCGACAGGCCGTAGTTGACGGCATCCCCCGCGAAGTCGATGGCATCGGCCAGCAGCGACACGGAGCCTGCCTGCAGCCCGGCAGCCAGTTCCACCACGAACATGGCGGCGTTGACGACGAGCGCGATCCACAATGCACGGCGCCAGCGCGGGTCCAGGGCCGCGCTGGCGGCGGTTTCGGTGGAACAGGTGTCGGTGTGGCAGGAGCAGGCCATGGTGGTGCTTGAAGGGAAAAGAAGGTCTGTGACATGATTTGAAACCTTGAAGCAAGTTGAAGGTCAAGCATGTCGGTTTCTTTCTCAACGTCCTTGTTGCCGAAATACCGCATCGGCGAGGCGGCCCGCCACTCTGGCGTGAGTGCGGCCAACATCCGCTACTACGAGCGCGAGGGCCTGCTGCCGCCACAGGCGCGCGCCGACAACGACTACCGCCTCTACAGCGACGCCGACTTGCACCGCCTGCGTTTCATTCGCCTGTGCCGGGCGATGGACATGTCTTTGGACGAGGTGCGCACCCTGCTGGGCCTGGACCTGCGTGACAAGGCCGACTGCGCCACCGCGCGCGCGGCGCTGGATGCCCACCTGGGGCATGTGCGCGAGCGCCTGAATGAGTTAAAGGCGTTGGAGAAAGACCTGATGGCCTTGCGTGGCAGATGTGACGGCAGCGACGACCATTGCCACATCATCGAGGCGCTGCACGCCCAGGCCGATGCCGTGGTGGCTGGCGGGTTGCCGAAGGCTCGGTCTTCACGCCACGTCTGAGGCCTGCGTTGCCAGGTGGTGCATGCGCGCCCGTACCGGCTCAAGCCTTGAGGCGAAGGGCGGCCTTGTCGAGCCAGAGCTGCATGCTGTCCAGCAAGTCCTTCTGGCTGAAGGAGCAGCTTTCCTCGGCGAACAGGCTGGCCGACTCCAGCCGGTCCAGCAGGTTGTGCCAGACCTCGCCAAAAACGGGCGGCAGGGCTTGCATCAGCGCATCTTGCTGGCGCGCGCCGCTCAGGTAGTCGCGCAGCTGGCACTGTCCTTGCCGCAGGGCATCGAGTTGCTGCTGCATGTGTTCAAGGCAGGCGAGTTGGCTGTTTTGCATGGTTTGTGTGGCGGGCCGTTCAGGGCTTGGGAACGATTCCCCTGTAAGCATGCCACGTTGCGTGCCCAAGCACGGGCCCGGCCAGCAGCAACCCCAGGAACCAGGGCAGCATGGCCAGTACCACGGTGAAGGTGATCAGCGCACCCCACAGCAGCATCACCCCGGGGTTCTGCAGGCAGGCGCGGATGCTGGTCAGCCCGCTGGAGATGGCGTCCGTCTGGCGGTCCAGGATCATGGGGATGGAGATGGCGCTGGTCACAAAGATGAGCCCCGCGAAGATGGCGCCGACGACCGTGTAGGTGATGAGGAACTCGATGTTCTCGATGCGCACGAGTTCGGCCAGCAGGTTTTCGGTGGAGGGCATGGTGTTGAAGGTCACGGCAAACACCACCAGTGACGCCCGGCCCCACAGCATTTCCAGAATCAGCAGCACACCGGCAAAGATGGCCATGGTGCCTTTCGTGGGGCGCCAGGAGGCCAGCGATGCACGCAACGAAGGGCGGCGGCCGTCCTCTATGGCGCGGCTGGCGTCGTAGATGCCCAGGCACAGGAAGGGCCCCATCAGCAGGAAGCCTGCGCTCAGGGCCAGCACATAGGCGGGCGCCGCCTGGAAGACGTACCACAGCGCGTGGCCCATGATGAAGAAGCACGCCCCGTAGAACAGGCCCACTTTGGGGCACGCGGTGAAGTCCTTCCAGCCCAGTGCCAGCCAGCGGAAGGGGTCGGCTGCCGTCAGGTCCGCCAGTTTGAGCGAGAAGACGGAGGCTTCTCCTGGAGCAGATTCGTTGGTGGGGGGGGTGGGGGTTTGCTCCTCTTGGCGGGGTTGTGTGTCGTCGGCCTGGGCTGGGCTCATGTGAACTCCTGCGGGTATCTGCATTGATTTTTCTCAATCGTTGAAGATAACCAATCGCTGATGTGACGGCCTCATGGTTTTCCCGGTCACGGGGCTACACTTGCAACATCATGAGTGCCCATTTCCTGCCGCCCTGCGTTCCCCCGTCCCGCGTTGATGAAACCTTGTCCCGCCAGGGCTTTGCCCTGATGGATGCCCGTTCCGTGCAGAACTGGCTGGCCGTGGGGCCGCAAGATCTGGCCGCGTTGCAGCCCAGCTGGGACGACCTGCCCAGCGACCAATACCTGAAGGATGGCGGGCGTTACCGCCGCCGCCGCCACAGCTGCTTCATCGTGGATGGCGATGACGTGCAGCAGGTGCCGCACCGCCGCCATTGGCAACCCCTGGAATACAACGCCCTGCACGGCGGCATGGAACGCTGGTTCGAGCCCATGGACCCCGCCACCGTGGCGCTGCCAGCCTGGAAGCGCCTGATGGTGCAGACGGCTGCGGTCACTTCGCGGCTGAAGGGTGCGCAGCGCTGGTTCATCGAGGCGCACCAGTTCCGCATCGACACCACCGACGGCATCGGCCGCCCCACGCCTGAAGGCGCTCACCGCGACGGCATGGAGCTGGTGGCGGTGTTCCTGGTGGGGCGCCACCGCATCAAAGGCGGCGAAAGCCGGGTGTTCGAGGCCCATGGCCCGAACGGCCAGCGCTTCACGCTGACGGAGCCGTGGTCAGTGCTGTTGCTGGACGACGAGCGCGTGATTCACGAGACCACCCCCATCCAGCCGGCCGACCCCGAGTCGATCGGCTGGCGCGACACGCTGGTGATCACGTGCCGCTCGGGGAGCTTCCAGGGCGACTGAGCCGCCCCGGGGTTCATTGCGGCTGGAAGCCGCTTTCCTTGATGATGCGCGCCCAGGTCTGGGTATAGGCGCGTTCACGCTGGCCCAGTTGCTCGGCGCTCATGTAGCCCACGCTCAGGCCCATGGCGGTGAGCTTGTCCTTCACGCCGGGAGCGGTCAGCGCCTTGGCCACGGCGGCGCCCAGCTGGTCAATCATGGCCTTGGGCGTGCCTGCCGGGGCGAAAATGCCGTAGTAGGGCACGTCCTCAAAGCCGGTGATGCCCAGTTCTGCGAAGGTGGGCACCTCGGGCATGATGGCCTGGCGCTCCTTGCCCATCACTGCCACCACCTGCAGCTTGCCTGCCTTGTGGTTTTCGATGAAGTCGGGAATGGAGCCCACGCCCGCCGGGATCTGGTTGCCCAGCATGTCGGCCATCATGGGGGCACTGCCACGGTAGGGGGCCGCCACCAGATCGAAGCCGTTCTTCTTGGCCAGCACCTGCACCAGGAACTGCGGCACAGACGCTGGCGCGGGAATGCCCACGGCGCTCTTGCCACCGTTGTTCTTTACCCAGGTCACGTAGTCTTTGTATGACTTGGCAGGGGTTCCGCCCGAGATGGCCAGCGCGTTGACGAAGGTGGCGAAGCCCGCCACCGGCACGAAGTCCTTGGCCGGATCGAAGCCCGGGGCCTTCATCACCTGGGGCAGGATGGAAATGCTGTGGTCGTGCGACAGGAACAGCGTGTGCCCGTCGGCAGGCGCGGCCTTGAGGGCCTGGGCCGCAATCTGCCCACCGGCGCCTGCCTTGTTGTCCACCACCACGGCGGTGCCCATGGCGTCTTTCAGCGGCTCGGCCAGCAGGCGGGCAATGGCGTCGGTGCCGCCACCAGCGGGGAAGCCCACCATCAGCTTGATGGGTTGACCGGACTGGGCCAGGGCAGGGCCCATGCACAGGGACGACGCCAGCGCCACACAGGCGCCCAGCAAGGTGCGACGGGGCAGGGATGTCGGTTTCTTCAACATATTCGGGTACTCCTGTGGGTTACACACGTTCAAAGATGGCGGCAATGCCCTGGCCGCCGCCGATGCACATCGTCACCAGCGCGTAGCGGC
>CAMLOF010000090.1 GCA_946481585.1 uncultured Macromonas sp.
GAGATGTGCGGAACGACGCGGGAACACGCACTGCTGTTCCTGCGGCGGCTGGAGTGGGAGACCTCCCCGAGCGTTTGAAGGTTTCTCTCGCAGACCTCGCGCCAGGCCGACGGCGACGTCCGCTTGATGCCGTTGGCGACCAGCTTGCTCGTTTGGGCTGGTGGTTCGGGCATGCGGGCGCAGGCCTGATTCGCGGCTGCCTGCACGGTGGCCATCTGCATGCGGTGTTTGCGAGAGGGTCGTAGCGCGCCCGTGCGCGTGCCCGCGAGCGTGGGCCGGAGAACGCATGCCCGGGCCGCCAGCCCCGCCCACCCCTATCGAGCGAAACCAGAGCCAATACAAACTGCACCAGAGAACAGGCTAACCAACCCCAAACCGCCGCTCAAAAGCCTCGGCAAAGTCGGCGTTACCAGAGAGTGTGAGGGTCAACAGAACGCGCCCGTCGTCGTCCTGTTCGCTGCGGTCAAAGTCCCAGACCGCGCCTTCTTCCACCGGGCCTTGCATGCCGGGGAAGGTGGCCTGCGCCCAAGCCAGCACCGTGTCGATCTCTGCGCACACGGCGGCCAAAGCGTCCGGCCGCACGCTGGCCATCGCGTCAAAGGTGACGGTGCCCAGCGTGTCTTCACTGCGGTCGAAATCAAGGTAGCTCAGCGTCATGATGACGGCGAGCATACCCCGTTCAACCCATGGCCATCACTGCTTGACGGCTTCGGCCTGGATCACCAGGCGCACGTTCTTGGGGAAGCCCCAGTCCACGCCGTAGTTCATGCCGAAAGCGGTGCGGTCGATGGTGGTTTCAAAGTCGCCGCCACACACTTCGCGCTTGAGCATGGGGTTCTCGTAGCAGTTGAACTGGTTGGCCTTCAGCGTCACGGGCTGGGTCTTGCCCAGCAGCGTCAGCTGGCCCTGCACCTCTGCCACTTTGTCGCCGTTGAACACCAGCTTGTCAGACACGAAGCGTGCTTTGGGGTGCTTGGCTGCGTCGAACAGGTCGGCGCTCTGCAGGTGCTTGTCGAAAGCTGCCGTGCCGGTGTTGATGGAAGCGATGTCGATGGTGATGTCCACCTTGCCGGTCTTGGCCGCACGGTCGAACTGGATCGTGCCTTCCTTCTTGTCAAAGCGGCCGCGGTTGGTAGACGTGCCGAAGTGGCCGATCTCGAAGGTCACGAAGGTGTGGGTCGGATCGACGGCGTAGTCAGCAGCGTGAGCAGCACCAAGAGACAGGGTTGCGGCGGCGATGGCGGCCAGGGTTTTGCGCATGGATGAAACTCCGTGGTTTGAAAAGGTTGAGGGAAAGAAAAAATCAGAGCTTGCCGACGCCGTTGAGGGCAATCTTGAAGCGGACCTGCACGTCGTCAGCCACCATGGAGGTGTCCGACCATTCGTTTTCGCCGATCTTGAAGGTCAGGCGCTTGATGGGGAAACTGCCCGTGGCAGTGGTGACGCCAGACGGACCAGACGGCTGGGCCAGGGTGACGGGCACGACCACATCACTGCTGGCCCCCTTGATGGTGAGCTTGCCTGCCACCTCGAACTTACCCTGCCCCAGCGCCTTGACGCTGCTGGACTGGAAGGTGGCCTGCGGGAAGCGTGCGGTGTTGAACCACACGGGCTTGGGCAGCTCGGCGTCGGTCTCGCGCACGCCCAGGGTGGCACTGGCCACGTCCACAGTGAAGGCGATCTTGCTGGCTGCGGGCTTGGCGGGGTCGAAAGCCACTTGCGCTTCAAACTTGCGGAAGCGCCCTTCCACGGGCACGCCCATCTGGCGGCTGACGAAGACGATTTCGCTCTGTGCGGGCACCAGTTGCTGTTGCGCCCAGGCAGGCGCAGCCACGGCGGCCAGAAGGCTGGCTCCGGCCAGCCAATACGATGGTTTCATGTGAAACATTCCTTGTTCAATCAGAAAACGGTGAATCAGGCGCGGCCCAGCGACATGCGGGAAAGCAGCCCGTCGCGGTCAACAACCGCGTGCTTGAGGGCGCCCGCCACGTGCAGCACCACCAAGGCCGCCATGGCGTAAGCGGCCCAGCCGTGCCAGGGCTTGATGGCCTCGGCCAGCTCGGGACTCACAGGCACAAAGTCAGGCAGAGGCAGCACGCCAAAGACAACGATGGGAAAACCCGCTGCCGAGCTGTAAGCCCAGCCCAGCAAGGGCACGGCAAAGAACAGCAGGTACAGGCCAGCGTGGGTGGCATGGTGCGCGGCGCGCTGCCAGGCAGGCATGGTGCGCAGCACAGCATCAGGCAAGGCGGGCGGGCGCTTGGCCAGACGCCACAGCAGGCGCAGCAGCGACAGCGTCAACACCACCACACCAGCCCATTTGTGCCAGTTGTACAGCTTGAGCCGCTGTGGCGAAAAGGGCAGGTCGACCATGTACAGGCCAACGGCGAACAGCCCGATCAACACCAGGCCCAGCAACCAGTGCATCAGCACGGCAACCGGGTGGTACTTGTCGGTGGAAGACGGGGAAGAAGACATGGGCGAAAGTTTAGGGAGCAGTCCCGGGCAAGACCCCCGGATGGCTTGAACTCAACGTTCAATTTTTTTGAATTCAAAGGGATTTAAACGTCAAAAGTCACGACATATGACGCACATTGGCAGCACAGGTTCCCTGCCTACAATGAAAGATATGCAAGCCCCTACCTTGGAACGGCTGCTCGCCGCCTACCCCGCTCTGGCGGGCCTGGAAGCTGAAGTCGCCACGCTGCCCTGCCACGACGTGCCTGCAGCAACTCCGCTCTTCCGCGAGAACGACGCCTGCCAGGGCTTCCCCATGGTGCTGGCGGGGGAGGTACGCGTTTCGCGCGGCAGCCCGGGCGGGCGAGAGTTGGAGCTCTACCGCGTGCAGGCCGGGGAGATGTGCCTGGTGTCTTCTGCCAGCCTGTTTGCGGGCCAGCCCCTGTCGGCAAGAGGCGTCACTGCCTCGCCCACAGAGCTGGTGCTGTTGCCGCCGCCGCTGTTCCGCCAAGCGATGGCCCACGAACCCTTTCGCGACTATGTGCTTGGGCTTTTCGCCGCGCGCATGGCAGACCTGACTGCACTGATCGAATCCGTGGCCTTCCAGCGCCTGGACAGCCGCCTGGCCAGTGCCCTGCTGGGGCACGGCACCCAGGTGCACACCACGCACCAGGCGCTGGCCGACGAGCTGGGCACCGTGCGCGAAATAGTGACGCGCCTGCTGCGCCGTTTTGAACGCGAAGGCGCGGTGGAACTCTCGCGGGAATGCATCACCATCCGTGACAGTGCCGCCCTGAGAGCGCTGGCCACCCCGCCTGTGTGACCTGGGTCACAGAGGGATCGGCCCGCAAGCGGTTCAATCGACGTCAACAGCTTCAACGCTTCTTCAAGGAGAAAACCATGAACAAGAACGTCGGCGGCATCGACCGCATTCTGCGCATCGTCGTGGGCATCGCCCTCATTGCCCTGGCAGCAACCGGCACCGTGGGCCTTTGGGGCTACATCGGTGTGCTGCCGCTGCTCACCGGGCTCCTGGGCTGGTGCCCGCCCTACGCCATCTTTGGCTGGAACACCTGCAAGACCAAGCAGTGAACCATGCGGCGGGGCGCCCTCAGGCGGGGGGCGTTTCGTCCACGAATGCTTGCATGCCCGCCAGCACGGTGCGCAGGCGCTTGACTTCACGCGAGCCGTCGAGGCGGCTGGACCACGCGGCCCAGCGCGACACCCGCGCCAGACGGGGCAACAGCGGTCGCAGGAAAGCTCTCAAATCGATGGGTGGGCCGCCGTTGGCATAGGCCAGCAGCACGGTATACACGGCCTGCGGCCCCAGATCGGCCAGGGTGCGCGCCAGCGAAAACACCAGCTGCAGCATGTCGTAACCCTGCACCGTGGCCAAAGGCAGGGCCGGGCAGAGCTGCTCTTCAAAATCCAGCCGGGCAAAGTGTTCGCCGTCCCACGTCATGTTGCGGGCCTGGGCGCCGCCATGCCACTGCCCGCGTGCATGGAAGGCCGCCAAGTCGGCGCTGGCCGCAGCCAGCAGGCGCAGCCGCGCCTCGGGCGCCAAGGTGGCCAGGCATTCGTCCAGCGTGGGGCCAATGTCTGCGGTGACCAAGGCTGCGCCATCGAACCCAAGCACCGGGGGAACCTTTTCTCCGGCGGCAGACAAGGCCAGCAGGCGCTGGTGCTCGTAAGCCAGGAGTTTGGCGCCGTCTGCCTGCCGCACAGCCGCCCAGGGAACGGCCACCCCCACGAAGCGCGAGAACACCCAAATGGCAAGCGACTTGCGCCAGCTGCGTAGAGGCCGGCGGGACGACTTGGTCCAGCTGAGTGGACGCGTGGGTGGTGTGTTGACAGAAGTCATGGGCAAGGCGGTCAATTATGCAGGAGGCGCGCCCATACCACACCCTTGACTCCCCCGTCACAGCGCGGCCATCCACAGCGTGCCTATGATCTTACGCATGCAAACCCCTACCCTTTTCGACCCCATCCAGGTTGGCGCCTGGACCCTGCCCAACCGCGTCGTGATGGCGCCCTTGACCCGCAACCGCGCGCCCGGCCAAGTGCCCACGCCGTTGATGGCTACCTATTACGCGCAACGTGCCCAACGCGACCAGGGTGCCGGTCTCATCATCACCGAAGCCACGCCCGTCTGCCCCGAAGGGCACGGCTATGCGGACACACCCGGCATCCACACGCCACAGCAAGTACAGGCCTGGAAGGCCGTGACCGAGGCGGTGCACCGCGAAGGCGGGCACATCGTGGTGCAGCTGTGGCATGTTGGCCGCATTTCGCACGTGGACCTGCAGCCGGGCGGCCAGCCGCCCGTGGCGCCGTCCGCCATCCGCGCCAACGCCAAGACCTACCTGATCCGCGAAGAGAACGGCCAGCGCGTGGGCGGCTTCGTGGACACGTCTGAACCGCGCGCACTGCGCCTGGATGAATTGCCGGGTGTTGTGGAAAGCTTCCGCCAGGCTGCACGCAACGCGGTTGAAGCGGGCTTTGACGGCATCGAAATCCACGCCGCCAACGGCTACCTGCTGGACCAGTTCCTGCGCAGCGGCTCCAACCAGCGCACCGACGCCTACGGCGGCCCGATCGAAAACCGCGCCCGGCTGCTGATGGAAGTCATGCAGGCGGTGTGCGAAGAAATCGGCGGCGAACGGGTGGGCATTCGCCTGTCGCCCGTGACCCCGGCCAACGATGCCCACGACCCGGCGCCGCAACCGCTGTTCGAATACGTGGCACGCCAGCTGGCCCCGCTCAACCTGGCCTACGTGCACGTGATTGAAGGGCAGACCGGCGGCGCGCGTGATTTCCAGCAAGGCGAACAGCCCTTTGACTACACGGCCTTGCGCCAAGCCTACCGCGATGCAGGCGGGCGCGGCGCCTGGATGGTGAACAACGGCTACGACGGCGCATTGGCCAACGGCGTTCTGGGTGAAGGCGCCGATCTGGTGGCTTTTGGCAAGTCCATGATCGCCAACCCTGACCTGACACGCCGCCTGCGTGAGGGCGCGACGCTGAACGAACCCGACCGCACCACCTTCTACGGCGGCGGCGAGCGCGGCTACACCGACTACCCGGCGTTGGCCTGAAGCCGCCAGTCCACCACTGAACGGCGGGCCGCCAGCCACCCGCCCAGTTCGTGGGCAGGCATGGCCTTGGCGGTCAGCCAACCCTGGTAGGCCTGGCAGTCGTAAGCCTTCAGGAAGGCGAGCTGTTCGCGCGTTTCCACACCCTCGGCCACCACCTCCAGGCCCAGGGTGTGGGCCAGGGCGATGACTGCGCGCACCAGCGTGGCGTCACCCGACTGCTGTGGCACATGGCGTACGAACTCGCGGTCGATCTTGATGCGCTGGATGGGCAGCACCTTCAGGTACGACAGCGACGAGTGCCCGGTACCAAAGTCGTCCAGGGCCAGACGCACGCCCAGGGCGGCCAACCGGCCCAGCAGCCCAGTGGCCTGCTCGGGGTCGGCCATGGCCTCGGACTCGGTGATCTCCAATTCGATGGACTGCGGCTGGACGCCCGTTTGCGCCAGCAAGTCGGCCAACCGCTCGCACAGCCTGGGCTGGCGGAACTGCCGGGCCGACAGGTTGATGGCCACCTGGATGTGCACACCCTGTGCTGCCCACTCTGCCTGCTGGCGGCAGGCGGTCTCCAGCACCCAGTCGCCCAGGGGCAGGATCAGGCCCGTGGATTCGGCCACCGGAATGAATCGGTCGGGCGCCACGTCGCCCAGCACCGGGTCGTGCCAACGCAGCAGGGCCTCCACTGAACAGACCTCGCCGCTGCGCACGTTCACCTGGGGCTGGTAGTGCAGGCGCAGGTGCCCTTCCTTCATGGCAACCTTGAGGCGGTCGTGCAGCACGATGCGCTCCTCAAGCCGCTGCCCCATTTCAGACTGGTAAACCGCGTAGGTGTTGCGGCCCGCCGCCTTGGCCTGGTACATGGCCATGTCGGCATAACGCATCAGGGTTTCGGTGTCGTTGGCGTCTGCCGGGAAACACGCCACGCCTATGGACGCGCCCGACTGCACCTCGTAATCGTGCACGCGGATGGGGGCTGACAAGGCCGCCAACACCTTCTGCGCCACCAGGTCCACGTCGCTCGGGTGGGAAATCTCGGGCAGCAGCACGGTGAACTCGTCACCGCCCAAACGCGCCAGAACGTCACCCGCGCGCAACACGCTGCGTATGCGCCGCGCCGTCTCCACCAGCACCTGGTCGCCCGCGGCATGGCCATGCCCGTCATTGATGGCCTTGAAATCGTCCAGATCCAACAGCAACAGCGCCATGGCGCGCTGGCGGCGGGCAGACTGTGCCATCGCATACATCAGCTGCTGCATGAACTGCCAGCGGTTGGCCAGGCCGGTGAGCGCATCGTGGGTGGCCTGGTATTGCATCTGTTGCTCCAACCGCCGAACGCCCGACACGTCGCGCAGAAACACCACGGCGCACGGCTCGTTGCCCATGTGGCAGTGGCCCAGCGCAATGTCCACAGGTACCGTGGCGCCGTCACACCGGTGCAACTGCAAGTTGCCCACCATGCCCATGGCACGGCGCGATGGGTGGGCAAAGAAGCCACTCATCATCTGGTCGTGCCGACCACGCATGTGCGGCGGCAGAAAGATATTGATGGACTGCCCCACCAACTGCGCCTTGGGGTGGCCCGATATGGCCTCCATGGCCGCGTTGGCCATGAGGATGCTGCCGTCGCGCTTGACCAGCAGGATGCCGTCTGGCGCAGCATCGATGACGGCGCGCTCCAGCACGGCACGCTCCGTCAACAGCAGATGCTCGGCCGAGTCGATCAGCGCGGCGGGTATCTGGGACGCAAAAATGGCAACGTCACCATTCATGGCAACTCCAACATGGGCTTGATCAGGTGGACAAGGCCTGTCGCGCGACGAGCCTCCCTTGATGCAGCCCATACCCACGACGCCGGACCCATTGTGGGCGCAAGGCCGGGCGCCGCTGCCAATGACCTAGGGTTTTTACTGCGATGACTGAATAGAAATGTGACTTCAGTCACACCAGGGCGGGCTGCCCACTGCCCACCAATTCCAGCAGGGTTTGCTCACGCACTTCGCAATGCCGCCGATCACGGCGCACCAGCGCGCCCTGGGCTTCCAGCTGGCCCAGCACTCGCGCCACGGTTTCGCGGCGCGTGCCGAGCAGTTCGGCCAGGTCTGCCTGACCAGGCAGTTGCACCACCTCGCTGCGCTGCGTCTGCATCAACAACAGCAGGGCGCCCGCCACCTGGCCGACGATGCCGCGTATGCGCGTGACGTGCGACCAGTCGGCCACACGGGCAAACGTCCGGCCATAGACGGCCGCCACACGGTCGCGGAATTCGGTGTGGCTCAGGTAGGCGTGGGTGAGCGTGTCCACGTTCAGTTCGCACCAGCGCCCGCCCGACGTGGCCACGCATGTGACGTTGTTGCTGCCGCCAGCCAGGGCAAACAGCCCCAGCATGTAACCGCTGCCCAGCAGGGCCACCGGGCGCACGCAGCGGTCGGGCCCGCGCCGCTTCAGCAGGAAGGAACCTACCTTCACCACGCGGAACACCGGCTCCACCTCGCCCTGCACCTGCAGCACATCGCCTTTCTGGAACGATCGCTCCACCACGGGCGACGCGGCCAGCAGGTTTGCAGGCAGCACGCTGAAGGGGCAATGCGTTCGCCCGACACAGCCGTCGCACCCCCGGTGTTGCAGCGCAGGGGGGGTGTTGAGGGACTGGGCCGGGAGCGGAGTCATCCGGCCATCATAACGGGCTATCGATCCGGATCCAGGTGGTTTTGGTTTCGGTGTACTTGTCGAAGGCGTGCAGCGACTTGTCGCGCCCCACCCCGCTTTGCTTGAAGCCGCCAAAGGGCACGGTGATGTCGTCTTCGTCGTACTGGTTAACGTGCACCGTGCCAGCGCGCAGGGCACGCGCCACGCCATGGGCCTTGTTGATGTCGCGCGTCCACACCGCCGCCTGCAGGCCATACACGCTCTGGTTGGCCTGGCGCACCACGTCTGCCGCGTCGGTGAAGGAAAGCACGCTCAGCACCGGGCCAAAGATTTCTTCGCGGGCAATCGTCATGGTGTTGTTCACACCGTCAAAGATGGTGGGCTGCACATAACAGCCGCCCGCCACGGGCTCCACGGCCTCGCCACCCGCCAGCAGCTTGGCACCTTCGGCCTTGCCGGATTCGATGTAGCGCATCACCGTGTTGAGCTGGGTGTGGTCCACCAACGCACCCATCACCGTGTTCTTGTCCAGCGGGTTGGCGGGCTGGTAGGCGGGCACCTTGGCCAGGGCCTTTTCCAGAAAGGCTTCCTTGATGGACGCTTCCACGAACAGGCGCGACGGCGCGTTGCAGCTTTCACCCTGGTTGAAGAAGATGCTGCCCACGGCGGCCTCGACCGCGCGGTCCAGGTCGGGGCAATCGGCAAAGACGATGTTGGGCGACTTGCCGCCCAGTTCCGTCCAGGCGCGCTTGAGGTTGCTCTGCCCCGCCATCACGTGGATCTGCTTGCCCACGCGCGTGCTGCCGGTGAAGGCAATGCAGTCCACGTCCATGTGCAGCGCCAGGGGGCTGCCCGCCTCGGGGCCGTAGCCGGGCACCACGTTGAACACGCCGGGCGGAATGCCCGCCTCCAGCGCCAGCTCGGCCAGGCGCAGCGCGGTGAGCGGGCTTTTTTCAGACGGCTTGAGCACCACCGAGTTGCCCACGGCCAGCGCGGGGGCGATCTTCCACGCCGCCATGATCATGGGGTAGTTCCACGGCACGATGATGCCGACCACGCCCACCGGCTCGCGGGTGATGAGCGCCAGCGCCGTGTCGGGCGTGGGAGCGATCTCGTCGTAGACCTTGTCCACCGCCTCGCCGTACCAGCGTATGCAGTTGGCAGCGCTGTTCACGTCCACCGCGCGGGCGTACTTCACCGGCTTGCCCATGTCCAGCGTTTCGGTCAGGGCCAGCTCGTCCGCATGGGCCTGAATGAGCTCGGCGAACTTGATAAGGACGCGTTTGCGCTGCGCCGGGGGTTTGCCCGCCCAGCGGCGGTCTTCAAAAGCGGCCCGGCCCGCGCGCACGGCGGCGTCAATGTCGGCCTCGTCGCAGCGCGCCACGTCGGTGAGCACGCGGCCATCCACGGGCGATATGCAGTGGAAGGTGTGACCGCTGCGCGCGGCCACGCGCTCGCCGTTGATGACGGCACGGCCGTCGAACTTGGGGCTGGTGGTGGGGGTGGTCATGGGGCGGGCTCCAGGCAAAGGGCTGCAATTGGACCCATGGTAACGCCGAAAGATAAGGAGGGAGCAAGCCACTTTGCATCGGGAGTGGAGGACCGGTGGAGCGCTGCGAACACCATCGTATGGGGAAGGTTGACAGCGAAGGGGAGGCCTTGAGCCGAGGGTCCCATCCGAAAAAATTTAGGTCACCTAATACCCCCGCCAAAGAACACCGAACGACTGAACCTCTTT
>CAMLOF010000091.1 GCA_946481585.1 uncultured Macromonas sp.
AGAAGGCCGCTGCACCTGCCAAGAAGGCTGCTGCTCCGGCGAAGAAGGCCGCTGCTCCTGCCAAGAAAGCTGCTGCAACCAAGAAGGCTGCCGCTCCCGCCAAGAAAGCTGCTCCAGCCAAGAAGGCTGCTGCGAAAAAGGCGGCTGCCCCTGCAGCCCCTGCCCCTGCGGCAGCAGCACCGGCTCCTGCAGCACAAACCAAGCTCAACCCGCAAGCTGCCTGGCCGTTCCCCACGGCCAAGAAGCCTTGAGTTGACGGTTTGGGGTGGTCATTTCGGTGACCGCCCTGGCTTTGAAAAGGTCGACGTGTTCACTTCGGTGCACGTCGATTTTTTTTGTTTCAGTGGATTCTGAATCCGAGGTCTTGCCCTGCTGGCAGTGAACCTACATCCAGCCACCGCGCCAGGGTCTGCCCAATGTCGGCAAAGCTCTGCCGCACACCCAGGTCAACGGCGGCTTTGACACCTGTTCCAAAGAAAAGCACGGGCACGTGTTCGCGGGTGTGATCGGTCCCGCGCCAAGTGGGGTCACAGCCATGGTCAGCGGTGATCACCAGGCAATCGTCTTCTTTCATGTGCTGCAGCAAGGTGGGCAACCAAGCGTCGAACGACTCCAGCGCGGCGGCGTAGCCGTCAACATCGCGCCGGTGGCCGAAGAGCGTGTCGAAGTCCACCAGATTGGCAAACACCATTCCCCCCCGCGGGCACTGCTGCCATGCACGCAAGGTGGCGTCACAAAGTGCGGCGTTGCCATCGGCCTTGTGCAGGTGGGTGATGCCACGGTAGGCAAAGATGTCACCGATCTTGCCCACGCCATGCACTTCGCGCCCGTGCGACTGAAGCCGGTCCAGCAGCGTTTCAGCAGGCGGTGGTGTGGTGAAGTCTTTGCGATGACCGGTGCGCCGGTAGTTGCCACTGCTGCCCAGGAAGGGCCGGGCAATCACCCTGGCAATGCGGGCCTTGTCGAAGATGGGCTTGGCCACTTCGCAGATGTGCAGAAGGCGTTCCAGCCCAAAGTGTTCCTCATGTGCGGCCACCTGGAAAACGCTGTCGGCGCTGGTGTAGCAGATGGGCCAGCCGGTGCGCACGTGCTCGTCGCCCAGGCGGGCGATGACTTCGGTTCCGCTGGCGTGGTCATTGCACAAGCTGCCACCCAGCCCACAGGCCTGCAGCCATTCGTTCATCAATTCTGCGGGGAACACACCCACGTGGTCTGCATCGGCCTTCAACGCATCGCGTGTAGCAAAGTAGCCCCAGTCAAACGGCACGGGGCAACCCATCATTTCCCAATGCCCGCTGGGGGTGTCTTTGCCGCGGCTGACTTCGGCCGCAGCGCCGTGCCACGCTTGCTGTGGCTGGGTTTGCGGCAAGCCCTCGGGCCAGGTGCCAGTGGCTGCTTGCACGGCATGCCCTAGCCCCAAGCGCAACAGGTTGGGAATGTCCAATGGCCGCCCCTGATGCGAACACCAACGTGCAATGCTGCCCAGCGTGCAAGCACCTGCGTCGCCAAAGGCTGCCGCATCCGGCGCGGCCCCCACACCCAGCGAATCGAGCACCAGCACCACAGCGCGTTTCATGAGGAGGCTCCATCAACGTATTGCAGCAAGGGTTGGGTGAGCGGCACTTCGGCATCGGCCCACGTCAATGCACGCAGAAAGGCGGCCTGCGCCTGCTTGGACGCGGCCTCGTTGGCAGCATGCACGCGAGCGATGGGCTGGCCAGCCTCAACCTTGGCACCTACAGGCACTACCTGGGTCAAACCCACCCGGTGGTCGATGGCGTCGGAAGCCTTGCGTCGGCCGCCCCCCAGCTCAATCACCAGCACGCCAATGTCGCGCGTCTGCATACCTGCAATCCAGCCGGATCGCGGCGCTAGAACGTCCACCTGCACCGGGGCGGATACGAGGTGGCGGGACGGGTGCTCCAGCAAGTCAGCCGGGCCGCCCAGGCCGGACACCATGCGAGCGAAACGCTCGGCGGCGCGGCCGCTGTTCAGGCTGTCGTGCATTTGCCGCAGAGCATCTTCCCGCGTGGTGGCCAGTTTGCCGATGATCAGCATCTCCGCGCCCAACGTGCAGGTCACCTCCAACAAGCGCGGGTCGCGGTGCCGGCCAGTGAGGAAGTCGATGGCTTCGAGCATCTCCACCGCGTTGCCACAGCTGTGCCCCAACACCTGGTTCATGTCGGTGATCCAGGCGCGCGTAGGCAGGCCCGCACCTTGCGCCACGCGCACCAGGGAATCGGCCAGCTCCTGCGCCATGGGCAATTGCGCGGCAAAGGCGCCGTTGCCGGTTTTCACGTCCATCACCAGCCCTTGCAAGCCTGCGGCCAGCTTCTTGGACAGAATGCTGGCGGTGATGAGGGGAATGGACTCCACGGTGGCCGTGACGTCGCGAATGGCATAGAGACGTTTGTCGGCAGGGGCCAGATCAGCTGTCTGGCCGATGATGGCGCAACCGACTTGCGACACGACCTGGCGAAGCAGGTCCACCGCAGGCGCGGTCTGGTAGCCGGGGATGCTGTCGAACTTGTCGAGCGTGCCACCGGTGTGGCCCAGGCCCCGGCCCGAGATCATGGGCACAAACCCACCACACGCGGCGACCATGGGCGCGAGCATGAGGCTGACCTTGTCGCCCACGCCGCCGGTGGAGTGTTTGTCGAGCACCGGGCCGGGCAGCGCGGCCTGCGCCCAGTCCATCACCTCGCCAGAGCGCATCATGGCCTGCGTCAACGCCACACGCTCGGGCATGGACATGCCCTGGAAGAACACGGCCATGGCCAGCGCGGCAGCCTGGCCTTCGCTCCAGCTGCCGTCCACCAGGCCACGCACGAAGGACTGGATGTGCGCGGCGTCGAGCGTGCCGCCGTCGCGTTTGATGCGGATGATTTCCTGTGCAAGCATGGGTCTTCAGTAGTTGGAGGCGCCAGGGGATTGGGAGTGGCCAGCGTTTGGCACAAGCTGGCGAGCAAGGTCGTTCCACAAGCCGCTGGCACCGATGCGAAAACGCGCGGGTGTGAGCGCCGCCTGCCCCAGGTGCTGGCGCACCAGATCCAGGTAAGGCAGCACGTCGTCAACGGTTCGCAACCCGCCAGAAGGTTTGAACCCCAATTGCGCAGCGCGCGGGCTGGCCGCGATGGCACGCAGCATCACGTCGGCGGCCTGCGTGCTGGCACCATGCGGCGTCTTGCCGGTACTGGTCTTGAGGAAATCGGCTCCCGCGTCCAACGCCAGCTGGCAGGCTTGCGGCAAATGCGCCGCGTCCAGTTCGCCGCTTTCCAGAATCACCTTCAACAGCAGGCCATGGCTGGCCTTGCGCACTTGCTGCAACAAGGCCGCGCATTCGGCCACGTCTTGCGGGCTGCCACGCAGCAAGCGGCGGTAAGGGAGCACGCAGTCCACCTCCTGCGCCCCCGCATCACGTATCTGCGCGATTTGCGCCAGCACGTCGGGCAGCGCTTCGTCGCCCGACGGGAAGTTGACAACCGCTGCCACCGCAATATGACTGGGCAGCTGGCGGCGGGCATGGGCGGCCAGGCGCGGCCACACGCAAACCGCTGCCACGGGCGGCATGCCAAAAGCCTGCCCTTGCGCGCGCTGGCACAACTGGTCCACGTCTGCTTCCGTGCTGGCGTCACCCAGTTCGGTCAGGTCCAGGCACGACAGCATCAGCCTTGCAGCCTCTTGGTTGGAGTGGGTCGATTCAGTAGAAGCCATATCAGTCTCCGCCGAGCCGTCTCAAGGAGACTGAAGCCCCCTCGGGGGGCAGCGAACAAAGTGAGCGTGGGGGCAGTTTCACTTCAGTCCTCCAGCACCAGCTCGTCCACCACGCGCTCCAGCAGGGCCGAAGCCCGCTCGCTGGCCGCATGGGCCTGCGCCAGCGTATGGCCGTGGCTTAGCTGCTCGTCTGACAGCCCAGCCCCCATGTTGGTCATCAACGAAAAGGCCATCACCTTCATGCCCAGGTAACGGGCCAGGATGGTTTCGGGCACGGTGCTCATGCCCACGGCGTCTGCCCCCAAGCGGGCAGCCATGCGAATTTCGGCAGGGGTTTCAAACTGCGGGCCCACGAACCATGCATACACGCCTTCGTGCAGGGTGGCGCCCTGGGCACGGGCAGCGCGTTTGGCCTGTTCACGCAAGGCGGCGTCATACGCGTTGGCCATGCCAACGAAGCGTTCTGACCCTGGCAAGCCAATGAGCGGCGAGCGCTGCGGCAGGTTGAGGTGGTCGCTCAGCAACATCAGGCTGCCCGGCGGCATGATGCCCTGCAGGCTACCAGCGGCGTTGGTTTGAACCAGTACTTTGCAACCCCAGTCGCGCAGGGTTTGGAGGGGCACTTTCATGGCATCGGGTTCGCCGGTTTCGTATGTGTGCTTGCGCCCGGTGAGCACCGCAACTTCGTGTTGGCCGATGCGCCCCCACAGCAAATCGCTGGCGTGCCCCTGCACACTGGGCATGGGGAAGCCCGGCAGATCGGCGTAGGAAACGCGAACGGCGTCGCGTACCTTGGCTGCTAGACCGCCCCAGCCGGAGCCGAGCACGATGGCGATGCGGGGGCGGGCCTGCGGCAGGCGCTGCCGCAAAACTTCAATCGGTTGTAACTGACTCATGGCAATAGATGTTGTGGGCCGAAGCTGTGGGGCAGCAATTGCTCCATCGTCAAGGTGGCACGCCAGCCCTGGCTGTCGGCAATGAGGATGGGGGTATCTGGCAGAGCGAACTCGCGGATCTTCTGGCGGCAGCCGCCACAGGGCGTGACCCAAGACGGCGCGTCACCCAGCACCAGCAAGGCACGTATGCGGCGACCGCCTGCCAGCGCCATGGCGCTGATGGCGCCAGCCTCGGCGCACACACCTTGCGGGTAGGCAGCGTTTTCGACGTTGCAGCCCGCGTGCAGGCGCCCCTCTTCATCCAGCAAAGCGGCTCCCACCAGAAAGTTGGAATAAGGCGCATAGGCGCGCTGCCGGGCATGAAATGCCGCTTGCCACAAGGCTTCGCGGGTACTCACGTCCAGCCAGGCGGGCACCTGCCAAAGGGTGGCATCTGAATGCGTGTTCATGTCCGTTCCTTCACGTACGGTGTGCCCAAGGCCTTGGGCGCAACCGCCTTGCCAATGAAACCTGCCAGCAGGATCACGGTCAACAGGTAGGGTAGCGCCTGCACGGCCTGCACCGGCACGGCCCCCACCACTGGCAGGCTGACACCTTGCAGGCGAATGGCAATGGCGTCCAGAAAACCGAAAAGCAGACAGGCCCACAGCGCACCTACCGGGCGCCAGCGGCCAAAGATCATCGCGGCCAGTGCCATGAAGCCGCGCCCGGCCGTCATGTTCGGCACGAACGTGGCGCCCTGCGCCAGCACCAGATAAGCCCCTGCCAGGCCGCAAAGCATGCCGTTCAGCGTCAAGGCAACGTAGCGCATACGCTTCACGGGTACACCTGCAGCATCGACCATGGCGGGGTTCTCCCCAACGGCGCGCAAGCGCAAACCAAAACGCGTGCGCCACAGCAACCACCACACCAGCGGCACCAGCAACAACGCCAGGTACACCAGCGCGTTGTGGCCAAGCAAACCTTGTCCAATGATCTTGCCGACCCAGGGTACAGCTTCCACGGTCTGTGCGAACCCCGGCCACAGATCGCCAATGCGGCTTTGGTCCTGCACGGGCGGGGTCTGCCCGCCCTGCTTGAACCACGCAGCCCCCAGCACCGCCGTGAGGCCCGCTGCCACAATGTTGATGGCTACGCCAGAAACGACCTGATCACCCGAATGGCTCACGCAGGCAAAGCCGTGCACAGCAGAAAGCAGCACAGCCACCGCAAGCGCAGCACCCAACGCCAACACCAGGTTGCCCGAGACCACACCCACGGCGGCTGCAGCAAAGGCCGCTGCCAGCATCTTGCCTTCCAGGCCAATATCCACCACGCCGCTGCGTTCGCTGATCAACCCGGCCAGCGCGCACAGTATGAGCGGCGTCGAGACGCGCAGCGTGGCGCCCAGCACCGAACCCCAGAAAACTTCATCCACGGCGGACCTCCTTGCCATTGCCGCTGCGCAAAGCCAGCAAACGGCCCAACCAGGGCGCCGCCACGTAGGCCATGGCCCCAGAGAACAGCACGATGAAGCCTTGCAGCGTGACCACCATGTCGCGCGTGAAGCCGGGCACCTCGAACGCCACCTCGGCGCCGCCCTGGAAGAGGATGCCGAACAACAGGCTGGAGAACACAATGCCTACCGGATGGTTGCGCCCCATGAGCGAAACCGCGATACCGGTGAAGCCCGCACCGGCCACAAAATCAAGCAGCAGCCTGCCAGACACACCGGCAATCTCGTTCATGCCGACCATGCCCGCCAACCCGCCAGAAATCGCCATGGCCAACATGATCTGGCGGCGGCCGTGAATGCCGGCGTATTCGGCCACGGTCTCGCTCGCGCCCACCACACGCAAGCGGTAACCCGAGCGGCTGTGCCACAGCAGGTAATACACCCCCACCACGGCCGCAGCCGCAATGAACACGCTCGCGTTCAGCGGCGAAGACGGCCACTCCACCCCTACCCATTCCAGCATCTGATGCATGGACGGCAGCTTGGCCGAATCCGCAAAAACAGCGCTTTCCACGGCCATGGCACCGGGCGCCTTGAGCTTGTTGACCAAGAGGTAGACCAGCAGTGTGGAAGCCAGGAAGTTGAACATGATGGTCGTGATGACCACATGGCTGCCCCGGTAGGCCTGCAGGTAGGCGGGCACCAGCGCCCATGCCATACCAAAGGCCACGGAACACAACAACATGCACGGCAGCATGACCCAGGCTGGCAGCGACGCAGACAGCCACAACGCCGCCAAACCCGCGCCCAAACCGCCAAGCAAAGCCTGCCCCTCACCCCCGATGTTGAACAGGCCCGCATGAAAGGCCACCGCCACCGCCAGGCCGGTGAACACAAAGGTGGTGGCGTAGTACAAGGTGTAGCTCACCCCCCTGGGTGTGCCTAAAGCGCCTTTGACCAGCGCCGTCAACACCTCCACCGGGCTCTGCCCCACCAGCGCCACCACGGCCCCGGCCACCAGCAGCGCCACCGCCAGGTTGAACAGCGGCAACACCAGCAAATCCGCCCAGCGCGGCAAACGTGCCATCTGCGTCATGCGGCAACCCCTCCACCAGCCATCAGCAGGCCCAGCTTGGTCTCAGTGCATTCGCTCACAGGCAACTCCCCGGTGATTCGCCCCTGGTTCATCACGATCACCCTGTCCGACAAGGCGAGGATTTCGTCCAGTTCGCTGGACACCAGCAACACGGCACAGCCCGCGTCGCGCATGCGGCGCAACTGCCCATGGATGAATTCAATGGCGCCGATGTCCACCCCACGTGTCGGCTGCCCCACCAGCAGCACACGCGGCTGGCGCCCCAGTTCTCGCGCCAGCACCAGCTTCTGCTGGTTGCCCCCGGAAAAGTTGCCACACAGCAAGGCCGGGTCGCGCGGCCGCACGTCGAAGGTGTCCATCATCTGCCGGGTGGCCGCATGCATGGTCTCGTGCCGCATGGTGCCTGCCCGTGAATACTCAGGCCACCCCTCGTAGCCCAGCACGGCAGACTCCCAGGCGGCAAACGTCATCACCATGGCCCTGGCGTGCCGGTCCTCGGGCACATGCGCCACGCCAAGTTCGCGCGCCCGCCTGGGGTCCAGCCAATGCTGCGCGTTGAACGACTGGCCCAGCAGCGTCATTTCACCAGCCATGACATTGTGCATGCCCGCCAGCGCCTCGATCAACTCGCTCTGGCCGTTGCCGGAAACACCAGCCACGCCGACGATTTCTCCGGCATGCAAGGTGATATCTGCGCCCTTGAGCCGCTCGACGCCCAGCGAATCTTTCACGCGCAGCCCGCGCGCTTCCATCACGCGCTCGCCTTGCTGCGGTGGCGTCTGCCCAGCCTGCGCGCCCAGGTGCACGCTGCGGCCCACCATGGCCTGCGCCAGTGCGTCAATGGACGTGTCGGCCACTCGCGTCTCCAGCACCACCCGCCCTGCTCGCATCACGGTCACGTCATCGCACAGGCTCATCACCTCTTTGAGCTTGTGCGTGATGATGATCACCGTGGTGCCTTGCTCGCGCAGGCGGCGCAGCACATCGAACAACTGATGGATTTCCTGCGGCGTGAGCACGGCCGTGGGCTCGTCAAGTATCAGGATGCGTGCGCCCCGGAACAGAGCCTTGAGGATTTCCAGCCGTTGCCGGTCCCCCACGGGCAGGTCCGCCGACAGCACGTCCAGGTCCACATGCAGGCCCGTCGCATCCATGAGCTCATGCAGGCGTTTGCGCGCCATCGGCTCGGTGCGCGAAAGCATGGCGTGCGACTCCGCGCCCAGCACCACGTTCTCCAACGCGGTGAAGGTGTCCACAAGCATGAAGTGTTGGTGCACCATGCCAATGCCTTGTGCAATGGCGTCCTGTGCGCTCCTGATGCGCACGGGCTTGCCGTGGATGCGAATCTCACCGGCGTCGGCACTGTAAAACCCATACAGGATGGACATGAGCGTGCTCTTGCCAGCGCCGTTTTCGCCAACCACCGCGTGTATGGCACCCGCTGCGACGCGCAGATCCACCCCGTCGTTGGCCCGCACCGCGCCAAAGCGCTTGTGCATGCCCAGCATTTCCACGGCCCATGGCTTCATGCCTCGGCCTCCTCTTCAACCGAAACACGCCCCGTGGTGGCGCGCAGAATCAAATGGCATGCCCGTTTCAAACAGCGTGGGGGCTGCTCAGCGTGCTCAATACGCTCAATCAACATGGTTGCCGCATCACGGCCCAAACCGTGCAGCGAGGCCCCGACCGACGTCAGCGCGGGCTGGCTGTGCTTGCCCATGGCAATGCCGTCAATACCCACCACGGAGAGGTCGCGCGGTACCTTGCGCCCCAGTTCGGCGGCCGCATGCAAAACGCCCAGCGCCATCATGTCGTTGGAGGCAAACACTGCCGTGGCACCCGTTGTGCTCAGGCAGCGCAAGCCCTGCTCGTAGCCCGCGTCCACCGAAAAATCACCCTCAAAAAGCAAGCCCTCATCAACAGGTACGCCCGCTTGCGCCAACGCGTGCCGCCAGCCCGCCACACGCTGCTGGCTGATGTACTGCGCCATGGGGCCGCTGATACAGGCTATGCGCCGGTGCCCCAACGACAACAGGTGCGACACGGCCAGTACGGCAGCCTCATGCTGGTCGGCCTGCAGCAGATCGGCCTTGAGCACACCAGGGCTGCGGTCGATCATCACCAAAGGCGTGCGCAACAGGCGCTTGCGCACAACCTGCTCCACCGAGGCCTGGTCGAACACGCCCGCCACCAGCAGCATGCCATCCACGCGGCGGCTCAGCAGACTCTCCAGCTGCAAAGCCTGGTAGCGCCCCTGCGGCCCGGTGTTGCCCAGCACCACCGAATAACCTGCTTCGCGCGCTACGTCTTCCACACCCATAGTGATCTCGGCGCAGAAAGGGTTGCTGATGTCTGGCACCAGCACACCGATGCTGTGGGTGCGCGCCAACCTCAAGGAACGGGCCACCGCGCTGGGCACGTAACCGCACTCGTCCACGGCACGCAGCACCTTGCTGCGCGTGCCGTCGCTGACCTTGCGTGTACCGTTGAGCACGTGGGAGACGGTCGTGAAAGACACGCCCGCCACCCGTGCCACGTCCTTGATGGAAACCATGTTGATACCTGTGCCGGGCCACCCGGCTTGCCAGCAGTTGTCAGTACTTGCAGGCGTTGTCGGCCATGTAGTCCGCCACCTTGACCTTGCCGCTCAGGATGTTGGCCTTGGCCTCTTCCACGGCCTTCTTGATTTCCGGCGTGACCAGCTTGGCGTTGTGCTCGTCCAGCGCGTAATCCACACCGCCTTCCTTCA
>CAMLOF010000092.1 GCA_946481585.1 uncultured Macromonas sp.
GCAGTTCGGTCTCGGGTTCGACGCTTGGCACGGGCGAGAACATCCACTCTGTCACAGACTGTGCCATTCGCGCCCGCCACACCAGCGGGTTGGCTGCGGGGTCGGGTAGGCGGTCGAGGCGCATGAAATCGCCCCACGTCAACGCACCCACCAAGCGGTTCTGCGCATTGACCACAGGCGCCTGACTCAGCCCCGTCTCGACCAGGCGCTGCAACGCCTCCCACACTGTGAGGGTGTCAGAGAGCAGCACCGGCTCCCGCGTCATCACGTCGGACACCAGACGCAACTGCTGGCGGCCCGCAGCCCCTTGCTGCGTGTCAGCGTAGGCATGCAATGCGCGCTCCGCTGGCGAATGCTTGGCCGGGTGCTCACGGCCCGGCACCGCTTCCACCACGTCGGGGCGGTCCAGATCGGCGTTGACGGCGCGAATGCGGGCCAGCCGCAAAGACGGCGCCACCTTGCGCAACTCCTCGAACGGGCCCTGAAACATCTGGCCCGACGTGCCGTAAACCGCGAACATGACGCACCTCCGCTCAAGCTGCGGGGGACTGTCCCCCATCGTCCGGCAGGAACAATGCCTGCAGATCGCTCAGAAAGTCAAACCCTTTTTCGGTCGGGCGCACGATTTGCAGGTCGCGCTCGATCCAGCCGCGCCGCTGTGCCTGCTCTAACGCTGACGAAATGACTGTGACAGGCAGGCCCGTGCGTTCGCTGAAATCGACCAGTCTGAAACCATGGCGCAGCCGCAACGCGTTGAGCATGTATTCAAACGGCAGGTCGGCACTGGCCACCTCGGTCTCGCTCGCCATGGGCTGACCTGCCAAAGCGTTGTCCATGTAAAGCTTGGGTTCCCGCCAGCGCACCTGCCGCACGATGCGGTGCGCAAAACTCAGCTTGCCGTGCGCCCCTGCACCTATGCCCAGGTAATCGCCAAACTGCCAGTAGTTCAAGTTGTGCCAGCAGCGGTGGCCGTCGCGCGCGTAGGCCGACACCTCGTAACGGTGCAGGCCCGCACCCGCCGTGCGTTCGGTGATGCGGTCCAGCATCTCGTAGGCGGTGTCGTCGTCAGGCACCTGGGGCGGGTGCTTGGCGAAGTAGGTGTTGGGCTCCAGCGTAAGGTGATAGACCGACAGATGCGGCGGTGCGTAACCCAACGCCACATCAAGATCGCGGTCCAAGTCGGCCAGCGTCTGCCCGGGCAGGGCGTACATCAGGTCGATGTTGAAGGTATCGAACGTATCCGCAGCCTCCTCCACGGCGGCGCGCGCCTGGGCTGCGTCATGCACCCTGCCGATCGCTTTCAGGAATCGGTCATCAAAGCTCTGCACACCAATGCTGAGGCGCGTCACACCCGCCTGCCGGTACCCCCGGAAGCGGTCCTTCTCGAAGGTGCCCGGGTTGGCTTCCAGCGTGATCTCGGCATCGGCCTCCAGCCGCAGCAGCGAACGCACATCAGACAACAAGCGGTCTATGGCGTCCGGCGAGAACAGGCTGGGAGTGCCCCCTCCAATGAACACGCTGTGCACCGTGCGGCCCCAGATCAGCGGCAGGCTGGCTTCGAGGTCGGCACGCAGCGCGTCCAGGTAGCGCTGTTCAGGCATGTCACCCTGCCCCGCTGCGGCACCCCACTCGTGCGAGTTGAAGTCGCAGTAAGGGCACTTCTTCAGGCACCAGGGTAGGTGGATGTAGAGCGACAGGGGCGGCAGCGCGGGCAGTTGCAGGGCGCCGGGACGCTGCCAGCGCAAGACGGCGGTCTGGGTCATGCCTGTGAGAACCAACGTTCGCGCATCAGTTCCAGCATGGCGCGGGCAGCGCGGCCCCGGTGGCTGTTGGCGTTCTTCACCTCCACCGGGAGTTGGGCGAAGGTCTGGCCGAACTCGGGGATCCACATCACCGGGTCGAACCCGAAGCCGTTGCTGCCCACGGGTTCCTCGGCAATGACGCCAGCTACGCGCCCCGTGGCCACCAAAGGCTCGGGGTCGTCAGCGGAACGCACGGCCACCAGCGTGCTCACCATGGCGGCACGGCGGCTGGGCTGGCCGTGCAGCTGCTCCAGCAGCGCACGCACGTTGTTGGCATCGCTTTTTTCGTAACCGAAGCGGGTGGCGTAGTAGGCAGTATCCACCCCAGGCTGCCCGCCAAAGGCATCAACGCACAGCCCAGCGTCGTCCGCCAGCGCGGGCAGGCCGCTTTGCGCGCTGGCATGCCTGGCCTTGGCCAGGGCGTTTTCAATGAAGGTGCGGTGCGGCTCGGGCGCCTCGGGAATGCCCAGGTCGCCCTGACGCACCAACTCCACCCCCAGCGGGGCGAACATGGTTTGCAATTCCGCCAGCTTGCCAGCGTTGTTGGATGCGAGCACCAGCTTGTGACCAACCATGCGGCGCCTCACTCCACATCCGCGCCAGCCAGCGCGGCGCGCTGCAGGGCGATCAGTTCGTTGATGCCCTTCTCGGCCAGCAGCAGAAGCTGGTTCATTTCGTCACGGGTGAAGGCCGCACCTTCAGCCGTGCCCTGCACCTCCACGTAGTGCCCGGCACCGGTCATCACGACGTTCATGTCGGTGTCGCAGGCCGAGTCTTCCACGTAGTTCAAATCCAGCACCGGCACGCCACCCACGATGCCCACCGAGATGGCGGCCACCGGGTGCAGTACCGGGCTGCGTTCGATCTTGCCTTCGGCCAGCAACTGGTGCACGGCGTCTTGCGCAGCCACGAAGGCACCGGTGATGGCAGCCGTGCGCGTGCCACCGTCGGCCTGCAGCACGTCGCAATCCAGCGTGATGGTGCGCTCGCCCAGCACGACCAGGTCGAACACGGCGCGCAGCGAGCGACCGATGAGGCGCTGAATCTCCTGCGTGCGGCCAGTTTGCTTGCCTTTGGCGGCTTCACGGCTGCTGCGGGTATGGGTGGCACGCGGCAGCATGCCGTACTCGGCGGTGACCCAGCCCTCGCCGCTTCCCTTCTTGTGCGGGGGCACCTTTTCCTCGACGGACGCGGTGCACAGCACCTTGGTGTGGCCGAACTCCACAAGCACCGAACCTTCGGCGTGCATGGTGTAGTTGCGGGTGATGCGCACAGGGCGCAGTGCGTCGGGTGCACGCCCGTCTGGGCGGGGCTGGCGGTAGGCGATTTCTTCAGTCATTCAGCAGTTTCAGTCAGCGGGGTTTGCGCGCCGCCGTACGGCGGATCGCGTCGTTGATCTCGGCAATCGAGCGCTCGATCGCTTCGTCGTCAAAATCGTCCGCAAGGTCGCCTGGCGCGACGTTGTGGAACGAGGATGCGTAGGGCTCTGCACCCAGCGCCTCGGTGCGTATCACCTGGGTGGGCTCAAAGTCGTCGGATGTTTCCCACTCCAGGGCAAGAATGGAGACGTTGTCACCACGCTTGCCGCCTTTTTGCAGCGCCTGCTCCGCCAGGGAGGTGACCGCATCACGCAGGGCCAGCCCGTGCAGGCCGGCGGCCACGTCCTCGTCATTCATCACGGCCCACAGGCCGTCCGAACACAGCAGCAAGCGATCACCCTCGCGCAGCGGCTCGGGGCCAAAGGCGTCAAAAATCGGCCGCGTTGGCGAACCCAGACAAGTGAACAACACGCTGCGGTTCACGTTGGGCGGCGTGTGCTTGAACAGTTCGGCGTTTTCCTGGTACGAATGATCGCGCGTGCGCTTGAGCATGTGGCCGCCGCGCGTCCAGTAAAGTCGCGAATCGCCGGAGTGGACCGCATGCAACTGCCGATCTTGCAAGACAGCCGCCACCAACGTGGTGCGCGGGTTGTCGGCCAGCGCGTGTTGCAGCGCGTAATCAACGATCGCCTCGTTGGCGGCGTAGAGTGTGTGTTCCAAAAACGCTGCAACGTCGTCCAGCCTGGGCAGTGCCTGCGCCACAAAGCGCTGCGTAAAAACCTGCACGGCAATCTCTGCCGCCTTTTCACCCTGCGGGTGCCCACCCATGCCATCGGCCAGGACCAGCAGAACCGCGCCCCGCGTGTAGGTGTAGCCCAGGCGGTCCTCGTTGAGTTCGCGGCCACCCTTGCGGCTGATCTGGTAGACGGAGAACTTCATGTGTCGTGGAAGCTGGAACGCGCACGTGGCGCGGACGCGTCGTCAGCCTTGCCGATGATGCTGCCCAGGCGCAGGCGCAGCTTCTCGGCCAGGCCGGGCTCGGTGTAGTGGCGCTCTTCCTCGCGGTTGAGTTCCTTCTGCAAGGCAAAGACCGACTGCGGACGGGCCAGCGGATCGGTGGCCATGCACCACTGAACCACCTCGATGAGGCTGTCGGAATACAACCCGCGCAAACGCGTCATGGCTGTGGCCAACCTGTCCTTTTCGATGCGCTGCGGCGCGTCATGCGGCGGGTAGCCCTGCATGCACGCGTAAATGCAGGCGCCCACGGCGTAGATGTCGGTCCAAGGCCCCATGCCTGAATTGCGCTTGTACATCTCTGGTGCTGCAAAACCCGGCGTGTACATGGGCCGAACAAAATTGCCTTCCGTGTTGAGCACTTCGCGCGCGGCACCAAAGTCGATCAGCACCGCCTTGTCGTCATCGGTGATGAAGATGTTGGCGGGCTTGATGTCCAGGTGCAGCATCTTGTGCTGGTGCACGATGCGCAGTCCGCGCAGCACTTCGTCGAAGAGGGAGCGAATGGTGGACTCGCGGAATACTTTTTTGCGCTTGAGTTCACGCGCAACGATGATGTAGTCCTGAAGAGACGCGCCCTCCAGGTAGTTCATCACCATGTAGACGGTTTCGTTTTCGCGGAAGAAGTTGAGCACGCTCACCACTGACGGGTGTGAGATTTGCGCCAGCGCGCGCCCTTCTTCAAAGAAGCTCTTGAGCCCCAGCCGGTAAAGCGACAGCTTCTCGGGCGGCACGACCGGAAGGAGTTCGCCCTCCTCTCGCGTAGCCAGCGCAGACGGCAAATACTCCTTGAGCGCGACCTTCTGGCCATCGCTGTCGAGCGCAAGGTACACCAAGCCGAAACCGCCAGCGGCGAGCTTGCGGATGATGCGGTAGCCGCCGATCAATGTGTCGGGCGGCAGCGGGGCTGGCTTGGTCTTTGACATAATCGAAGAATTTGCAACCCCAGACATTGTTGCAAACACACTGCGAGACGTTTGAATGCCAGTTTACAGCATGACCGGCTATGCCACGGCGCAGAGCCAGCCCCCCCAGGGCGAGCCCGCCACGGCACCCGCCGCGCCCGCCCTGGGCATGGAAATCCGGTCGGTCAACAGCCGCTTCCTGGACCTGACCTTCCGTCTGTCCGACGAACTGCGCCCGGTTGAACCCGCCCTGCGCGAACTCATTGGCGCGCGCATCAAGCGCGGCAAGGTCGAGGTACGCGCCTGGATCGAAGGCCGCGCCGACAACGCGCTGCGCGCCCCTGGGGTGAACGACCTGCAAAAAATTGCCGCTGTGCAGGACCAGATCCGAGATTGGCTGCCGCAAGCGCGCGAACTCTCGGTGGCCGAAGTGATGCAAGCCCTGGCGCGGGCCACGCCCGTGAGCGGCGGCCTGGCCGACGAACTGCTCACCCTGGCACGGCACACGGTGGAAGAATTTGCCGCGTCACGCGAGCGCGAGGGCGCCAAGCTGGCCGCCATGCTGCTGGACCGTGTGGCCCAGCTGCGTACGCTGGCCAGCCAGGCACAGCCCATGGTGCCCAAGCTGGTGGAACTGCAACGCCAACGCTTCCTGGAACGGTGGAACGAGGCCCTGGGCGCAGCCCAGACCGATGCCGCAGCCAGCGCCGCCCAGGAACGCGCACTGGCCGAAGCCACCGCTTTCGCCATCCGCATCGACGTGGCCGAAGAACTCACCCGCCTGCAATCCCACCTGGACGAGATCGAACGTCTTGTCCACAAGGGCGGCGAGGCGGGCAAGCGCCTGGACTTCTTCATCCAGGAACTCCACCGCGAAGCCAACACCCTGGGCAGCAAGTCCTCCAGCCTGGAACTCACCCGGGTGTCGGTGGACATGAAAGTCTTGATCGAACAGATGCGCGAACAAGTGCAAAACCTTGAGTAAAACCATGGACTACCCCGGAAACCTCTACGTCGTTGCCGCACCCAGCGGCACGGGCAAGTCCAGCCTGGTCAAGGCCTTGCTCGAAGTCGATTCGCGCATGGAACTGTCGGTGTCGCACACCACCCGCGCGCCCCGCGGCCAGGAAATGCACGGCCGCGAGTACTACTTCGTGAGCAACGAAGAATTCGACCGCATGGTGGCAAACGACGCGTTCGTCGAATGGGCTAACGTGCACAGCAACCGCTATGGCACGTCGCGCAAGGCGATCGAGGAGAAGATTGCCGCTGGTGCCGACATCGTGCTGGAAATCGACTACCAGGGCGCCATTCAGATCAAGCGGCAGTTTGTCAACGCGGTGCTCATCTTCATCCTGCCGCCCAGCTGGCCGGAACTGCGCTCCCGCCTGATGCGCCGCGCCGAGGACTCCGAAGAAACCATCGAGCTGCGCCTGCGCAATGCCGCCGAAGAGGTGGCCCACGTCGGGGAATTCGATTTCGTTATAATCAACGAGATGTTCGAGCGTGCGCTTTTCGACCTGAAAGCCATTGCACATGCTCAACGCCTGAAGGTGGCCGCCCAGCGCCGCGCCCGCGCCGACACCTTCCGCGCGCTTAACATCCTTTGATTCCCGAACCGAAAGCACCGCCATGGCACGCATTACCGTTGAAGACTGTCTGGAAAAGATCCCCAACCGCTTTCAGCTCGTGCTGGCCGCCACTTACCGCGCCCGCATGCTGAGCCAGGGTCACAGCCCCAAGATCGAGACCAAGAACAAGCCCGGCGTGACCGCTCTGCGCGAGATCGCCGAAGGCAAGGTCGGGCTGGAGATGCTCAAGAAGGTCCCCATCTGAACCCTGCCCGGGTTCCCTCCCAAAAGCACCGCAAGCGGTGCTTTTGTTTTTTTCGATGGTTGGCATAGACACAATCGGGGCAGCATTGTCACCCTTGCTCGCACGGCGGGCGACAAGTCAGGCTAAAGTAAAGGCATGAACGACGACGCCATTTCGGTTCCGGCCCTGAGTCCGGCGCAGGCAGCTGCCAGCGCCGCTGCGGCCAGCTTTGCCGCCCTGGAGGCCAGGCTGGACTACCTCAGTGCGTCCGAAATCGAGCAGGTGCGCCAGGCCTATCGCTTCGCCGACCAGGCCCACCTGGGCCAGATGCGCCGCAATGGCGACCCCTACATCACCCACCCCATCGCGGTGGCGCGAATGTGCACCGAGTGGAAGCTCGACGCACAGGCCCTGTCGGCCGCGCTGATGCACGACGTGATGGAGGACTGCGGCGTCAGCAAGATCGACCTGATCGAGCGCTTTGGCGCCCCGGTGGCCGAACTGGTAGACGGCCTCACCAAGCTCGACAAGCTGGAGTTCGACACCCGCGAGCAGAACCAGGCCGAATCCTTCCGCAAGATGCTGCTGGCCATGGCGCGCGACGTGCGCGTCATCCTCATCAAGCTGGCTGACCGCACCCACAACATGCGCACCATGGGCGACATGCCGCGCACCAAGTGGGGCCGCATTTCCCGCGAGACGCTGGAGATCTATGCGCCGATTGCCTACCGCCTGGGCCTGAACAACAACTACCGCGAACTGCAGGACCTGGCCTTCCGCTACTTGCACCCCTGGCGTTACCAGTCACTGGACAAGGCGCTCAACAAGTCGCGCAACCGCCGCAAGGACCTCATCTCCCGCGTGCAGGGCGAGGTGGAAGCCGCCTTCCAGAAGCAAGGCGTGGAAGTCCGCATCGTCGGGCGCGAGAAGACCCTCTACTCCATTTACCGCAAGATGTCGCTCAAGCACCTGTCGTTCGCGCAGGTGACGGACATCTACGGCTTTCGCATCGTGCTGCCTGAGCTGCTGGACTGCTACACCGCCCTGGGCGTGTTGCACCAGCTGTACAAACCGCTGCCGGGCAAATTCCGCGACTACATCGCCATTCCCAAGATGAACGGCTACCAGTCGCTGCACACCACGCTGGTGGGGCCCTTCGGCACCAACATCGAGTTCCAACTGCGTACCGCGACCATGGACGTGGTGGCCGAATCGGGCGTGGCGGCGCACTGGCTCTACAAGGCCAGCGACCCTGACAGTCCGGCCTCGCAGGACCTGAACGCCCAGTGGCTGCAGTCGCTGCTCGACATCCAGCAGGAAACGCACGACGCGGCAGAGTTCTGGGACCACGTCAAGATCGACCTCTTCCCCGACGCGGTGTACGTGTTCACACCCAAGAGCAAGATCATGGCGATGCCGCGCGGCGCCACGGTGGTGGACTTTGCCTACGCCATCCACAGCGACGTGGGCCACCGGGCCATTGGCGCCAAAGTCAACGGCGAACAGGCCGCGCTGCGCACTGAGCTCAACAACGGCGACGTGGTGGAGATCATCACCTCGCCACACGCCAAGCCCAACCCGAGCTGGCTGGGCTTTGTGCGCACGGGCCGGGCACGCTCCAAGATCCGCCATCACCTCAAGACGCTGGCCCAGGAAGAGTCGCGCGAACTGGGTGAACGGCTGTTGCGGCAGGCCTTGCGTGCAGAGGGCATTCCCACCCTGCCGACCGACGACGAAACCCACCAGGCGGTTTGGGACAAGCTGCTGCGCTTCGCGGGCAACCGCTCACGCGAAGAGTTGCTGACCGACATTGGCCTGGGCAAGCGCATTGCCGGCATGATCGGCAAGAAGCTGGCCGCCCTGCTGGCCGAGACTGGCGAGAAACCCGATGTGCTGCTGATCAGCCAGGAACGCTACGCCACCGCGCGGGAAGACCAACCCAGCCAGGGCGTCGTCACGCTGGATGGCAGTGAGGGTGTCTCGGTCCAGTACGCCACCTGCTGCCGCCCCATCCCGGGCGACCGCATCATGGGTTACCTGGGGCGTGGAGAAGGCTTGGTCGTGCACACCGACGACTGCCCGGTGGGCAAGAAGCTGCTGCACCGCGACAGTGAACGCTTCCTGGAAGTGGAATGGGCCGAGGAGCCTGTGCGGCTGTTCGAATCCACGGTGCTGGTGACGGTGAACAACGGCAAGGGTGTGCTGGCCAAGGTGGCCGCCGCGCTGGCCGCTGCGGAAGCGGACATTACCCATGTGCACATGGGCGATGAGGCCGCTCAGGCCACGGCCGATTTGCGCTTCACGGTCGCAGTACGCGACCGGGTACACCTGGCCCATGCCCTGCGCAGCCTGAAGCGCACGCCCTCAGTCATCCGCGCGCAGCGCGTGCGCCCCATCAAACCCTGAGTCACTGGCTGCGTTCAGGCCGGTTCGGGGTAGTTCACCTCCACCACTTCCAGGGTCTCCCAACCAGCGGGGGTACGCAGACGCACCTCGTCACCAACGCGGGCCTTCAGCAAGGCTTGCGCCACAGGTGACACCCAACTCACCTGGCCCTGGGCACTGTCAGCCTCGTCAATGCCCATGATGGTGACGGTGGTCTCGCTGCCGTCTTCACGCGCGTAGGTGACGGTGGCCCCAAAGAAGACCTGGTCCTTGCCGTGGTGGACGGACGGGTCCACCACTTCGGCAATGTCCAGCCGCTTGGTCAGGAAGCGTATGCGCCGGTCAATTTCGCGCAAGCGCTTCTTGCCGTAAAGGTAGTCGCCATTTTCCGAGCGGTCGCCGTTGCTCGCCGCCCAGTGAACGATCTCCACCACCTTCGGGCGCTCCACGTCCAGCAGGTGGAGCAGTTCGGCACGCAAGCGGTCGTGGCCCGCGTGGGTCATGTAGTTCTTGGCACCGGCTGGGATCTTCGGCCCCGCTGGCAGATCGTCGTCGTCGCTGTCGTTGTCGGTTTCTCGGGTAAACGCCTTGCTCATCTTCAAACAAGCTCCAGACGGGGGCCGCCAGCACCGGCGGGCTCGAT
>CAMLOF010000093.1 GCA_946481585.1 uncultured Macromonas sp.
CCGCTCACCACCATGCTCATCGGTACCTTGCCGGTGGTCATCGCCATCACCGCCAACCTGCGCAATGCCCGCCGCGACGGTCACCTGCCGTGGCGGCGTTTGGCACCATCGCTGGCGCTCATTGGTCTGGGCATTGCCCTGGTCAACCACGCAGAGATGACGATGCTGACGTCGCAGGAGGGGTTCGACCTGTCTCATTACAGCCTGGGCGCGCTCCTGGGCGTTGGGGCCGTGGTCTGCTGGACCTGGTATCCACTGCGCAACGCCGACTGGCTGCGCCACCACCCAGACCGCAACCCGCGCGCCTGGGCGACGGCCCAGGGCCTGGCCACCCTTCCACTCGCCTTGGTGGGCTACATCCTGCTCTGGTCGTTCATGGAATGGCAGGGCGACACGTTTCCCATGCCTGTCGGGCCGCGCCCGGAACTGTTCGTTGCACTGATGGTGTCCGTCGGTCTGCTGGCGTCCTGGCTGGGTACGTTGTGCTGGAACGAGTCCAGCCAGCGGTTGCCTACCGCTTTGGCCGGGCAACTCATCGTCTTCGAGACCCTGGCGGCGTTGACCTACGCCTTCATCTGGCGCGGTCAATGGCCTGAGTCCGTCACCTTGGCAGGCATTGCCCTGCTGGTAGCGGGGGTGCTTTGGGCGGTGCGCATCAAACCCGTTCCCGTGGTGGCAGAGGGACATCCCAACTGAGGCGCCCCCGGCCGTTTAGAATGCTCGGTTGCTGGCGCCCTGGCTGATCAGGGCGCATTCAACCAACAGACAGGACAGAGACACCGTGTTCATTTCCAACGCTTATGCCCAAGCCGCCGCTGGTGGCGACACCGTTTCCTCCCTGACGAGCCTGCTGCCGCTGGTTCTGATGTTCGTGGTGCTGTACTTCGTCATGATCCGCCCCCAGATGAAGCGCCAGAAAGAGCACAAGGCCATGATCGAGGCGCTCGCCAAGGGCGACGAAGTGGTGACCGCAGGCGGCCTGCTCGGCAAGGTCTCCAAAGTCGGCGATACCTACATCGGCGTGGAACTTGCCGACGGAATGGAAGTCCAGATGCAACGTTCTGCCGTTGTGCAGGTGCTGCCCAAGGGCACCATCAAGTAACCCAACGTCCCGGGATTGCGTTTCGGGCGTGTGACCGGCTGGGCCAGTGGCCCGGCCGTTTGATTTTTGTTGCGGAGCCTTTCGCTCATGAACCGATACCCGCTGTGGAAATACGTGACCATCGTGGTCGCGCTGATCATTGCCACTCTCTACACCCTGCCCAACTTCTTCGGCGAGGCACCGGCGGTGCAGGTTTCGGCTGGCAAGGCCACGGTGCGCGTGGATGCCGCCACCGTCACGCGGGTCGAAGCGGCGCTGGCCGCGCAGAACATCACACCCGCAGCAGTGCAGTTCGACGGGCAGTCGGTCAAGGTCCGCTTCGATTCGACCGACACGCAGATCCAGGCGCGTGACGCCATCGACCACGCCCTCAACCCCGACCGCGCCGACCCGACCCACATCGTCGCGTTGAACCTGCTGCCGCGCACGCCTGCCTGGCTGCAGGCCATCCATGCCAAGCCCATGTACCTGGGCCTTGACTTGCGCGGTGGCGTGCACTTCCTGCTGCAGGTGGACATGCCCGGTGCGCTGGACAAGCGCGCCGAAGTCATCGCCAGCGACCTGCGCGGCGCGCTGCGCGACAAGAACATCCGTCACGGCGGCATCCGCCGCGAAGGCCAGGCGGTCGAACTGCGTTTCCGTGACGCTGCCGCCCAGACAGCCGCCGGTGATCTGTTGCGTGCCCAGTTTCCTGACCTGGTCGTCACCGAGGCCGCCGAGGGCACCGAATTCAAGTTGACTGCACGTCTGCGCCCCGAGGCGGCACGCCGCATCCAGGAACAGGCGCTCAAGCAGAACATCACCACGCTGCACAACCGAATCAACGAACTGGGCGTGGCTGAACCCGTCATCCAGCAGCAGGGTCTGGACCGCATCGTGGTGCAGCTGCCCGGCGTGCAGGACACCGCCAAGGCCAAGGACATTCTGGGCCGCACCGCCACCCTGGAGGTGCGCATGGTGGACGAAAGCGCCGAAGGCCAGTCCGCCGAGCGTGGCAACGGCCCGGTGCCGTTTGGCTCCGAGCGTTACCTCGACCGCAACGGCCAGGCCGTCATCACCAAGCGCGAAGTGCTGCTCACTGGTGAGAACCTGACCGATGCCCAAGCCGGTTTTGACAGCCAGACCCAGGAAGCTGCCGTGCACCTCACGCTGGACGCGAAGGGTGCACGCATCTTCCGCGATGTCACCCGCGAGAACGTGGGCAAGCGCATGGCCATCCTGTTGTTCGAGAAGGGCAAGGGCGAGGTCGTCACGGCGCCAGTCATCCGTGGCGAGATTGGCGGCGGGCGCGTGCAGATTTCCGGCCGCATGACCACGGTCGAGGCCAACGACACCGCCTTGCTGCTGCGCGCAGGTTCCCTGGCGGCCCCGATGGACATCATCGAAGAGCGCACCATCGGCCCCAGCCTGGGGGCTGACAACATCAAGATGGGCTTCGACAGCGTCACCTGGGGCTTCCTGGTGGTGGTCGGCTTCATGTGTGTGTACTACATGATGTTCGGCGTGTTCTCCAGCCTGGCGCTGGGCTTCAACCTGATGCTTCTGGTGGCCGTGCTGTCCATGCTGCAGGCCACGCTGACCCTGCCCGGCATGGCCGCCATGGCGCTGGCGCTGGGCATGGCCATCGACGCCAACGTGCTCATCAACGAACGCGTGCGCGAGGAACTGCGCAACGGCAGTGCGCCGCAGTCGGCCATCAACGCCGGTTACGACCACGCTTGGGGCACCATCCTCGACTCCAACATCACCTCGCTGTTGGCTGGGGTGGCGCTGCTGGCGTTTGGTTCCGGCCCGGTGCGCGGCTTTGCAGTGGTGCACTGCCTGGGCATCCTCACCAGCATGTTCTCCGCAGTGTTCTTCTCGCGCGGCCTGGTCAACATGTGGTACGGCCGCCAGAAAAAGCTCAAGAACGTGTCCATTGGCACGGTGTGGACGCAGGGTGAAAAGACCCTGGCCAAGGACTGAACGGGAGCCAGAAAATGGAATTTTTCCGCATCAAGAAAGACATCCCGTTCATGCGCCATGCCCTGGTGCTGAACGCCATCTCCTTCATCACATTCGTGGCCGCCGTATTCTTCCTGGTCACGCGCGGGCTCAACCTGTCGGTGGAATTCACCGGCGGTACCGTGATGGAGGTGTCCTACGAGCAGCCCGCTGACCTGGAGTCGGTGCGCAAGGTGATTGGTAGCTTGGGTTACGTGGACGTGCCGGTGCAGAACTTTGGCACCTCGCGCGACGTGCTGATGCGCCTGCCACTGGTGCAAGGTCAGTCTTCCGGTCAGCAGAGCGAAGCTGTTCTGGCAGCACTCAAGGCGCAGAACCCGGCCGTGCAGTTGCGCCGCACTGAATTTGTCGGCCCCCAGGTGGGGCAGGAGTTGATGGAAGACGGCCTCAAGGCGCTGGCTTTCGTGATCGGCGGCATCATGGTCTATCTGGCCTTCCGCTTCGAGTGGAAGTACGCCGTATCTGCCATCATTGCCAACCTGCACGACGTCGTCATCATCCTGGGCTTCTTCGCGTACTTCCAGTGGGAGTTCTCACTGGCGGTGCTGGCAGCGGTGCTGGCCGTGCTGGGCTACTCGGTCAACGAATCGGTGGTGATCTTCGACCGCATCCGCGAAACCTTCCGCAGGCAGCGCAAGCTGGGCACGGTGCAGGTGATCGACCGTGCCATCACGTCCACCATGAGCCGCACCATCATCACCCACGGCTCGACCGAGGTGATGGTGCTGTCCATGCTGCTTTTTGGCGGCCCCACCCTGCATTACTTTGCAATGGCGCTCACCATCGGCATCGTCTTCGGCATCTACTCGTCGGTTTTCGTGGCGGCTGCCGTCGCCATGTGGCTAGGCATTCGCCGCGAAGATCTGGTCAAGGCGCCCAAGAAAACCGAGGACCCAGACGATCCCAACGCTGGCGCGGCCGTCTGATCTGCTTCTCCTCTCACGGGGCAACATGATCCTTGCCCCAAGCCTGCTGTCCCGACGGGCCGCGATGGCATACTCACTGGGTGGACACGAGCAAACAGTCTTCCCGTGGCATGGCCCAACAGGCGCGGCAGACGTTCCTGCGCCAGGTCATGGATGGTCTCGACCAAGTTGCCGAGCAGCTGGGGGAGCATCTGGCTGCCCAGTTGGACCTCCCCGGCACGATGGCCGAGGTTCAAGAGCGGCGTGATCTGTATCAGCACTTCCAGAAGCAACGGGCCTTCTGGCTGACAGGCGCGCGCAACCGCCTGGAGCGCCTGCTCCGCCCGCCCAGGGAGGGTCAGGCCCGGCGTGAACAGCAGTTGTCCGAGGCCGAGCTGGCGCTGGTCGAAGAAGCTGCGGTAGAAACCCAGATACTTTCTGCCAGGGCTGCACTGGCTGCTGTGGACAAGGGCAGTGCGGACTTCAATGATTTGCGCCTGCGATTGCAGCATCTTGAGCTGACCACCGAACTTCAGAAGAACGATGCCGTGCAGGCCTTGCGGGTGGCCGAGGCTGTGGTGGACGCCTGGCTGGACGCAGGCTTCACGCGGGAGCATTGGCAGGCTTGCCATGCAGTCATTCACCCGCCGTTTGCCTTGGCGGTGGCGGGTGCCTACCGTGAGGCGAACCGTTATCTGCTGGAACAGGGGGTACTCCCCGAGATCGACCTGCGGGGCTTGGTGCGTCGAGCGCCCAGCGTGCTGTCGGTTGCGAATGTGTCGCAAATGGCAGGCATTGAGGACGCTGGGGCACCAAGGCGCGTTGCGAGTGATGGATCGGGAGCAGTAGCTGGGGGTGCAGCAGGGGGCGGCGTTGGTGGACCGGGTGGTGGCATGCCCTCCAGCCGATTGATGAAGCTGCTGACCGAGCGCCTGCCCGCCGCGGCAGAATGGATGCGTAGCGCTGGCCCAGGTGCAGCGCAGGCGCCCGTGGTGGCCAGCACATGGCCCTCTTTGGAGGCTGCGCTTCGGGCGTTGCCGCCGGTTGACTGGTCTTCGCTGGAGGCGGGGGCTGCCGGTTTGCACGCCCAGACCCGTGCCTTGAAGGAAAACGCGGGCAGCGAACACGAGAAAGCCGTCATCGAGGTTGTCGCCTTGATTTTCGACAGCATCCTCACCGAGGAACGCATTCCTTCCAGCTTGCGGGTCTGGTTTGCCCGTCTGCAAATGCCTGTGTTGCGCCACGCCATGACCGACCCAGGCTTCCTCGCGTCAACCGATCATCCTGCACGACTGTTGATTGACCGGATGGGCTCGTGCGTGATGGGCTTCGACCCTTCGGTGTCCATCGAACCGCTGGAGCAGGAAATCAAGCGGATTGTTCAGGTGATCGAGCAATATCCGGAAACGGGCCGTCGCGTCTTTGAGCTGATGTACAAGGAGTTTCTGGCGTTTTTGGGGGAGCATCTTCAGCAGTCCGAAGGCCTGCGCCGTATTGCAGACGTTGCGCAGCAAGTGGAGCAGAAAGAGGCGTTGACCGTCCAGTACACCATTGAGTTGCGCAAACTTCTGGGGCAGGCCTCCGTGCGCGATTCGTTGCGAGATTTCTTTTATCAGGTGTGGGCCGAGGCCATGGCCAAGGGGGCTGTCACCTACGGTACCAATGATCCCCGAGCGCAGCGGCTGCGCCAGGCTGCCACCGATCTTCTGTGGGCAGCGGGCGCCAAGTCCACCCGGCAAGAGCGTGCCCAGGTCATCACCCGGGTGCCTGGCCTGCTGGCCGTCTTGCGCGAGGGCATGGGCTTGCTGGGCTACGACCAAGCGCGCCAGGATGCTGCGCTCAAACCCGTGAACGACACCCTGGCTGATGCCTTCATGTCCCGCACGCCAACGGTTGATGCGCAATGGCTGGGCACGTTGACGCAGACCCTGGCTAAGGTCGAGGATGTGCTGCCCTCCAGCGATGCCGATGACCTGCCGCTGAACCGAGAAAGTCTGGAGTTGATCACCGGGGCGGACGCATCCGCCATCACGGTACTCCCAGACACCGGTTCACCAGTTCGTGCTGAGGCGCGGGACAAGGCGCGAAAACTGCCGTTGGGAGGCTGGTTCCGCCTGGAACACAACGGGAGTGCCGTGTCGGCGCAACTGGCTTGGCAAAGCCCCAGAAAACAGCTTTACCTGTTTGCCACGGCGGCGCAGGAGGCGTTCCTGCTGCAGCAGGGCCGCGTCGCACACTATCTGCAGGCGGGGTTGCTTCGGCCAGTGGACGACGAAGGGTTGATCGAGCGGGCGACGCGCAGTGCCCTGGAAAAGCTGGACGCGAATCCGGAGCGGTTGCTGTCCTGAGCCTGGTTCAGACCAGCCCGCAGCGCTGGAACAGGCCGCCAGGCAGGCGCCGGACCTGCCCTTCAAGTTCCATCTCCAACAGGCGTGTCTGCAGGGTCGGCGTATCCATTCCGGTGCGTGCCTGCAGCGCGTCCAGGCCAACCGGGTCGAAACCCAGTGCATTGCACAAGGCGTCCTCGGTCTGGCTCCCGGCCTCAGGGGCCCCAGGGGCCTCCGGGGCTTGGGCGCTGGCCAGCAGGGGCATGGACCAGCGCAGGTCTTCAAGCACATCCTGGGCCGATTCAACCAGCTTTGCCCCCTGTCGAATCAGGGCGTGGCATCCGCGCGACTGAGGTGCATGGATCGAGCCGGGAATGGCAAACACCTCTCGACCTTGTTCTGTGGCCATTCGGGCGGTGATCAAGGAGCCTGACTGCAGCGCGGCTTCCACCACCAGCGTGCCCATCGACATGCCCGAGATGATGCGGTTGCGTTTCGGGAAGTTGGGGGCCAGAGGTGGAGTGCCCAACGGGTATTCGCTGACGATCGCGCCGTGCTCGGCAATGCGATGGGCCAAGGCGAGGTGGCGTTTGGGGTAGACGCGGTCCAGGCCTGTGCCGACGACGGCAATGGTGAAGCCGCCGCCATCCAGAGCGCCCTGGTGCGCCTCGCCATCGACTCCCAACGCCAGACCCGACACCACACAGACGTCAGCCTGCGCGAGTGCGTGAGCGAAGTGCCGGGCGTTTTCCGCCCCCTGCGCCGTCGGGTTGCGGCTGCCGACCACCGCGACCCGGCGAGGCTGCTCCAGCGCGGCCAACTGGCCCAGTACGTACAACAGCAGCGGTGGGTCTTCGGTCTGCAACAGCTCACGGGGGTAGGCTGCGTCTCCCAGCGTCAACAGATGGTGTTGCGGGGAGGCATCCAGCCAGAGGCGTGTGGTGTCACACAGCGCATGCCAACCCTCAGGCTCGGCGGTGAGGGCCTGAGCCAGCTTGGGGCCCACCACGGAAGTGAGTGCCTCCAGGGGTTGTGTAAAAACAGTCTGAGGCAGGGCAAAGGCCGCCAACAGAAGGCGCGCGTGTCGATTGCCCACGCCAGGCGTGAGCGTCAGGCGCAGCCAGGCGCCCAGTTCAATGTCGTGCATGCAGAGCGTTGGCGTCAGGGATTGACGAAACGGTCGCCCACTTTCACGCCATCGGCGATTTGCAGCACCAGCGCATAGGACATGTGGTCGAAGGTGCGGAACACCATCATCAGGCCGTTGCGCTCGCCGGGCAGATGCAGGTTGGGCCGGGCGTCGTCGGTGGTGTCGGGCACCACGTCGGCGTCGCGCAAGATGGCCAGCACGTGACCGCGCTCCAGACCTTCCTTGGCGCCACGGTTGATGATGACAACCTGGTTCTGACCAGCGAAATGCACGGCGTTGCCATGCACCTTGACGATTTGCCCGCTTTGCCCGGATTCTGGCTTGTGAGGAATGTAGACGGGCACCTCGCGCTGTGGCTCAGGCAACATGCGGTCACCCACGCGCATTTCTTCCTTGGCGAGGATGATGTCGATGGTGGCCGGCACAATTTCCTGCTGAGGCTTGCCGTCGGTGCCAGCGGCGCTGCGAACCTCTTCAGGGCGTGCCAGTTCAGCCTTGCCGACGAACTGGGCTTCGTAACCCAGCAGCGCGCCCGTGGCGGGATCGTTCAACGGTGTGGCACTGCGGTAAACCCGGAACTGGCGCGGCTGTCCTTTTTCCATGGTCAGCAGCGGCCCCTGAGCGCCTTCGCCTGCGCCGTACTGGCCCCGGGCGTAAGCACGGTCGCCTCGGCTGAGCAGCACTCGGTTTTCCTGGGTGGCCGCAATGCGCGGTGCGCGGTCATGGGTGGGGCCGTCGACCAGGATGGAGTCGGTCAGGAAAGGCTCGATGACTTGCAGGGGGATGGGGGCAACGGCTGCGTCTGCCAGATTTTCCGAGCGGACACGGGGTGACAGCTTGACCGTGGGCACGCCGCCTGCGCCGCCGAACGACAGGTAGGCGCGGTCACCTACCTTGGTGAGGACGAGTTGCTGGCCCGGGAAAATCAGGTGGGGGTTGCGGATCTGCTGCAGGTTCATGCCCCACAGTTCCGGCCAGCGCCAGGGGCGCTTGAGGAAGATGCCCGAGATGTCCCAAAGGGTGTCGCCGCGCTTGACGGTGTAGGAGTCCGGGGCGTTGGGGGCCAGTTCACTCAGCGGTACGCCTTTTTCAGCCACTTGCTGAGCTGTGCTCCGCTGCCCTGAGGTGATGGGGTAGTTGGGGACGGCTTGCGCGAGCGCATTTTCCAGGAGCAGCAGAGAGGCCGCTGCCAGCACACCCGCCTGGAGAACGCGGGTCCGGCTTGCGTGCACCGATGCAACAAGTGTGGTGCGCAAGCGGGCGCGAGTTTGCGGCTGATTTGCCTGGGGAGCGGTGGAAGGTGTGGTCATGGACATCTCGTCTCGTTGGCTCCGGAACCCGTCGCGCCGGGATGGGCGTGGTCGCACGCTCCTCCTCCCTGGCCGGACGTTGCTGGTAATGAACGTCTGGACATTTTGCGTTTAAGCCCCAGCTATGGCAATGATATCGTCTCCGTCACCGTGCTGGAAAGCTCGAAAGTGGCGAAAATAGCGACAAGGGCAGGAATACGTCTTCCTTTTGCCCGCCTGCCAGATACCTATCCATGACTTCCAGCGACCTCCTGCCCATTCTGCGTTATCCCGATCCACGCCTTCACACCGTGGCCCGCCCCATTGCTGCGGTGGATGACCGCGTGCGCGCCATCATCCCGCGCATGCTGGCCACCATGTATGAAGCCAACGGCATTGGTCTGGCCGCCACACAGGTGGACATCCACGAGCGGCTGATCGTCATCGACGTGAGCGAGGAGCGCGACCAGCCCCTGGTGCTCATCAACCCCGAACTGGAGTGGGCCAGCGAAGAAAAGCGCAAGGGCGAGGAAGGCTGCCTTTCGGTGCCCGGCATTTACGACGGCGTGGAGCGCTCCACGGCCGTGCGCGTGCGCGCCCTGGACGGCGACGGCAAGAGTCGCGTGATCGAGGCCGAGGGCCTGCTGGCCGTGTGCATCCAGCACGAGATGGACCACCTCATGGGCAAGGTGTTCGTGGAATACCTTTCACCGCTCAAGCGCAACCGCATCAAGACCAAGTTGCTCAAGGCCGAGCGCGACCTGCAGCGCGCCTGAGGAGCCGTTCATGCGAGTGGTTTTTGCCGGAACGCCGGAATTCGCGGCGGTGGCTCTGGACGCGCTGGGGCGTGCCGGTTTCTCCATACCTCTGGTGTTGACGCAGCCCGACCGCCCTGCCGGACGGGGCATGAAGTTGCAGGCCTCACCAGTGAAGCAATGGGCGCAGGCCAGGGGCGTGCCGGTGGCGCAGCCGCGCAGCCTGCGGCTGGACGGGAAGTTCCCCGAAGATGCCGCTGCGGCGCGCCAGGCCCTGCTTGATGCGCAGGCCGACGTGATGGTGGTGGCGGCTTACGGCCTCATCCTGCCGCGCTGGGTG
>CAMLOF010000094.1 GCA_946481585.1 uncultured Macromonas sp.
GGCTGATCACCATCATCGGCCTGTCGGCGAAGAACGCGATCCTGATCATCGAGTTTGCCAAGGACCTGCAGGCCCAGGGCAAGACGCTGATTGCCGCAGCGCTGGAGGCCGCGCACCTGCGCTTCCGCCCGATCGTGATGACGTCGCTGGCCTTCACGGCGGGTGTGGTGCCGCTGGCCATTTCGAGCGGCGCGGGTTCTGCCAGCCAGCGTGCCATTGGTACGGGGGTGATTGGCGGCATGCTCACGGGCACGGTTCTGGCCGTGGTGTTTGTGCCGGTGTTTTTTGTGGTGGTGCGCAGCCTGTTCAAGGGCAGTGCACGCCAGCAGGCCGTGCATCGCGCCGATGCCGAGCACCTGGGAGTCCACAGCCATGACGAGTGAACGTATGAAATTGATCCGCACGCGTACTGCGCTTGCTGCCTTGTTGGCTGCTGGTGTGCTGGCTGGCTGCTCGCAGTTCCAGCCTTACCAGCGGCCCGACACACCCATGCCGGCCGCCTGGGCGGGCGGCGAGGCGGGCGCCCAGACGGCGCCACTGGCCTGGGAGGATTTTGTGTCTGACCCAGCCCTGCGTGCGTTGGTGCAGAAGGCGTTGGACAACAACCGTGACGCGCGCATTGCCGCGCTGCAAGTGGAGCAACTGCGCGCGCAGCACCGCATACGTGAAGCCGCGCGTTTGCCCACGGTGGCGGCGGGCGTGACTGGCAGCCGAGTGACTACGGGTGAGGACGAGCCGATCAAGAGTACCTACACCGCTGGTTTGCAGGTGACGGGCTGGGAGATCGACTTCTTCGGCCGCCTGGCCAGCTTGCAGGAGTCTGCGCGGGCGCAGTACCTGGCCTCTGAAGAGGCGTTGCGCAGCACGCGCATTGGTTTGGTGGCGGGTGTGGCGTCGGGCTGGCTGAACCTGCAGAGCAGCGATGCACTGCTGCGCCTGACGCAGCAGACCCTGGCAACCCGCGAGGAATCCTTGCGGCTGACGCGGCTGCGCTTTGAGGCGGGCACGGCATCGGCGCTGGACCTGCGGCAGGCCGAGTCGCTGGTGGAGTCTGCCCGCGTGACCCTGGCGCAGCAGCAGCGCCAGCGCGCCCAGGACTTGAACGCCCTGACGCTGCTGGTGGGGCAACCGCTGGACCAGCCGCTGGCTGAAGCCCAACTGATGCCAGCGCGAACCGCTGCTGGCGACGTGGTGGCCGAGGTGCCGGTGGGCCTGCCGTCGCGCGTGCTGCTGGAGCGGCCGGACATTCGTGCGGCGGAGCAGAAGCTTGCAGCGGCCAATGCGCAGATCGGTGCGGCGCGCGCGGCTTTCTTCCCGCGCATTGCGCTCACCGCCAGTGTGGGGTCGGCCAGCAGCGAGTTGTCGGGCCTGTTCAAGAGCGGCAGCTGGGGCTGGACGCTGGCACCGCAGGCCTTGTTGACGATCTTTGATGCTGGGGCCAACCGGGCCAACCTGGCGTCGGCCCAGGCCGAGCGAGAAATCACGCTGGCGCAGTATGAGAAGGCGATTCAGACGGCATTCCGCGAGGTGAATGACGCGCTGGCAGGGCGGGACACGCTGGCCACGCAGCTGGCGTCGCAACAGGCGCTGGTGCGGGCCGAGACGGAACGCCTGCGGCTGGCGACCTTGCGTGAGCGCCAAGGCGTGGCCAGCCAGCTGGAGGTGCTGGACGCGCAGCGCAGCCAGTTCGCCGCCGAGCAGGCCCTGGTGCAGACGCGCTACGCGCTGCTGCAGGCCCGCGTGGCCCTGTTCAAGGCAACAGGCGGGGTGTGAGGCTGGCGGCGCCGACGGTCTCTTGCCGGTGAACGGGCAGGGGGTCGTCGTGCCGCCCCAGCAGACGCGACCAGAGCCAGGGCAAGGCACCAGCCAGATCGGGGCGCTGGCGCAGCAACACCGACTTTGATGCTTCGTTGCCGGGTAGGCTTACCTGGCGCACGGGCGTGGTGGCGGGCAAAGGCCCCACGTCGAAGCGGAAGGTGTAGTAGGGCTCCTGCCCCATGCGCAGATCGGTGACTGTCAGGCGCCCCTGCTGGTTGCCCAGGCTGAAGAAGCCGTGGCTGAACCGGGCCACGCGCTCGACGTGAGGGTCGCTGGCATGTGCGGCGATCAACTCCGCACCGCGTTCGTGCGCGCGCCAGGTGATGGGGGCGTCACCATCGAGCAGTGAGCGGTAGGCCTCGTGGTAGTGGGTGGGGGTGACGGCCACCAGCCGCCACAGCACGGTGTTGAAGGGCGCAGGGGTGATGAGCAGGCCTTGCGCCTGAATGCCTGACGCCGCGAGTGATGCCTGCGCCAGCCGCTCCACGTGCTGCTGTGCGAACACGCTCCATCCCAGGTACAGGGTGCTCAAGGCGAGCCCTGCCAGGTTCCAGCGCAGGCCCTTGCCTGCTGCACGCCACAGGGCAGCCAGCACACCTGCCACCAGCGGCAGCGTGTAGAGCGGGTCGATGATGAACACGCTGCCCACGCCGAAAGGGTGGCTGCTGAAGGGTTGCAGCAGCTGTGTGCCGTACACCGTCATGGTGTCGAGCAGCGGGTGGGTGATGAGCACCAGCCACAACGCCAGCCACCAGCGGCGGAACAGGGCGGGCTCGCCATGCAGGCGAGAAACCAGCCAGGCCAGCGCGGGCGCCGCCAGCGTCAGGTAGAACAGCGCGTGGCTTTCGGCGCGGTGGCGCGTCATGTTCAGGATGGCGTCGCCGTGGTCGATGAAAGCGTCGAGGTCTGGCAGGGTGCCCGCCACGGCGCCCCAAAGTGCAGACTTCCACACGGCGGTGCGCCGCCCCATGACAGCCACACCTACGGCGGCCCCCAGTGCAATTTGCGTGACTGAATCCATCAGGCTTGAACGGTGATGGGGAATTCGGCGCGCAGGCCGTCAGCGGTCTGGCGGAACGGGATGGTCAATGCCTGGCGGTCTTGTTCGCCCAGGCGGCGCCAGAGGAAATCGCGCTCATTGTGCGGCTCGCCTGCCACGTAGAGCTGGGTGGTCAGCAGTTCCATGCGGTCGAGTTTGACCTTGACGTGGATGTGCGGCGTGCGCCCCGTGTAAGGCACGGGTTTGAGGGTGCGGAAGCGGTAGCGCCCGTCGCGGCCCACCGCCACTCTGCCAAAACCCTGGAACGCAGGGTCGGCCCGCCCCCCGTCGCCAGGGTGGTGGTAATGCCCGGCGTGGTCGCACTGCCAGATTTCTACCACCGCGCCGGCAACGGGCACGCCCGCCGTGTCGGTGACCACGCCCTCCACCCAGGCGGGGGTGCCCCGGGCGTCGGCCTGGCTGGCGTTGCGCAGCAGGTCGAAGTCGGTGTCTGCGGGCAGGGTAACGGGGTAGAAGGGGCCCTCGGTCTGCGACGGGGTGGGACGTAACACGCGGCCCTGCGCCAGTGCGGGCGTGAGCCAGGCTGGCGCAGAAAGGCTTGCCACCCAGGCGGTGCCCAGGGCAATGCAGCGGCGGCGAGACGTTGGCTCGGAGGACATGGGGCTCTCCTGAACTGGTGGATGCGAGGTTGGATGGTTCGGGCGGGAGTGAGTTCCTTGGGTGGCGTGGATCACAAGTCGAAGCCATTTGTCACACTGTTGTCACTGGGGCGCCATAGATTCGTCGCATACGTGGCAGGGGTGTTTCCGAGAGGGCGGAGCATCGGCAGGCCGCTTTCCTGGATTTGCACAGATGCGTCTGCTACAGAACGTCCGCATAGGTACCCGGCTGGCCGGGGCTTTTGGTGTGGTGTTGTTGCTGATGTTGCTCATGGCGGGCGTGGGCCTGAGTGGTACGCAGCGGTTTTTTGAGGCTACCCGCGCGGTGTACGAGGACCGCACCGTGCCCTTGGGGCTGCTGGGCGACATGAATTACCTGGTGCAGCGCAACCGGGTGCTGGTGATGGACATGCTGCTGGACCCGGGCAACGCCAATGTGGAAAAGCGCACGGCGGAGTTGCAGCGCAACCTGGAGACCATTGAGTCGCTTTGGGGGCGCTACCGACAGACCCGCTTGACCGACCAGGAAGCCCAGCTTGCTGACGGCTTTGCCGCGTTGAAGGACCAGTACCTGCGTGAAGCTATCTTGCCCGCCGCCGAGGCCATGAAGGGCGGGCGCTTCGACGACACGATGGACATCTACATCAGCCGCATCAGCCCGACCGCGCCCAAGGTGCAGGCGGCGATACAGCAACTGGTGCGCATGCAGGTGGACGTTGCCGCCGAGGAATTTGAGCGAACACGCGACGTGCATTCCACCATGTTGGCCACCATGCTGGGCGCAGCGGGGCTGGCACTGGCGCTGGGTGGTGTGCTGGCGTGGCTCATTACCCGCTCCATTGCCCGGCCCCTGCGTGATGCTGTGGTTTTGGCCCGTGCCGTTGCGCAAGGTGACCTGACACAGCGCGTTGAAGCACAGGGCAGTGACGAGACTGCCGACTTGCTGCGAGCCTTGCAGACCATGAGTGACGGGCTGGCGTCTGTGGTGGCGCGCGTGCGCCAAGGTGCCGAAGGTGTTGCGTCAGGGTCAGGGCAGATTGCCGCAGGTACGGCGGACTTGTCGCAGCGTACCGAGGCGCAGGCATCCAACCTGGAAGAGACGGCTGCTTCCATGGAGGAGCTGACCGCCGCCGTGCGGCAGAACGTGGCGACCGCGCAGGAGGCCAGCCGCATGGCCACGCAGGCCAGCGAGGCGGCCACGGGTGGTGCCGAAGTGGTGGAACGCGTGGTAACCACGATGCACGACATTGCAGGCAGTTCGCAGAAGATCGCCGACATCATTGGGGTGATCGATGGCATTGCCTTCCAGACCAACATCCTGGCCCTGAACGCAGCGGTGGAAGCGGCGCGAGCGGGTGAACAAGGGCGCGGCTTTGCCGTGGTGGCCGCCGAGGTGCGTGCCCTGGCACAGCGCAGTGCAGCCGCTGCGCGGGAGATCAAGGACCTCATCGGCGTGAGCGTTGAGCGTGTGGATGCCGGTGCTGGCCTGGTGGCCCAGGCTGGGGCGAGCGTGCGTGCCATGGTTGAGCAGGTGCATCGCGTGACGCAACTCATCAACGACATCAGCGCGGCGAGCCAAGAGCAGGCCGGTGGCATTGCGCAGATTGGCGACGCCGTGGCGCAGCTGGACCGTGTGACCCAGCAGAATGCCGCGCTGGTGGAGGAAAACTCCGCCGCTTCGGAAAGCCTGCGGCAGCAGGCAGACCGATTGATAGAGGCGGTGGGTGTGTTTCACCTGCCTTCCAGCGCAGTGGGCGCCTTGGGTATGTCAGGCACGTTGCGGCTCCGTTAAAGTGATGCCTGTTGTTCCACCGTGAGGAGAGACCATGAAAACCTTTGCCACCGCATTGACCCTGCTGCTTGCGACCTTGGCCTTCCAGGCACAGGCGCAGGGCACGACTTGCCACGCTGCCACGGCTGAGAAGAAGCTGGCAGGTGCTGCCAAGGCTTCTTTTCTGAAGAAGTGCGAGAAAGATGCGAAAGCCGCCTGCGAGGCCGCCGCAGCCGAGAAGAAGCTGCACGGCGCGGCCAAGGCCAGCTTCAACGCCAAGTGCTTCCGTGAGGCGGTTGGCACCGCCAACTGAGGCCGTGCGGGCCGCATGGCCCCGGTGCTTTGTACGATGGTTGTTCGCCGCCCTGGCCTTGTGCTGGGGCGCGTCGGCGTTCGCCTCGGTGCTGCATGGCCGCGTCGTTGGCGTGAGCGATGGCGACTCCATCACGGTGCTGTCAAACGCACGCCAGACCCACAAGATACGGCTGGCGGGCATTGATGCGCCCGAGCGAGGGCAACCCTGGGCCAGCCGCTCGCGGCAGCACCTGGCGGCACTGGTGTTTGGCCGCGAGGTGGATGTGGAAACCGGCAAGATCGACCGCTATGGCCGCACCCTGGGCAAGGTGCTGGTGGATGGGCGCGATGCCGGGCTGGTTTTGTTACGGGCTGGCTTGGCCTGGCACTACAAGGCCTACCAGCACGAGCAGGTAGGCGAAGACCGCTGGCGCTATGCCTTGGCGGAACATGAGGCACGGGCCTACGCCGAGGGGCTGTGGGGCGACCCGGCCCCGGTGCCGCCCTGGGAATACCGCAAGGCGCGGCGCTGATCAGATCGACGCGCCCGCTGCCAATGCCTGCTCCCGCAGCCACTTGAGCGCCGGGTCGTTGTCGCGGTGCCGGTGCCATTGCAGTGTCTGGATCAACGTGGGGATTTCGATGGGTGGCGCCCACAGCAGCACGGGCAGCGTCTTGGCAGCCTGCAGGGCAATGCGGCGGTGCACGGTGGCAATGCGGTTGGTGCCCACCACCATCTGCGGCAGTGTCGCCAGCGTGGGTGCAGACACTTCGACCCGCCGCTTCACGCCGAAGCGTTCCAGAAACCAGGTGTCGAACGCTGGCGCGCGCTGCTTGGCGTTCGAGTAGCTGCCCGCCACGTGTCCGCATTCCACGTAGTCGTCGAAAGTCAACGTGTCGCGGATGCGGGTGTTGCCCTCCCAGGTGACGCAGAGGTATTCCTCTTCAAACAGGGGGGCGTAAGGGTGCTGGTCTGACACGTACTGTGACGGGATGATGAGCAGGTCCACCTCGTTCTGCTCCAGTTGCTCCAGCGGCCGTTCGTTGAGCATGCGCAGGTCCAGGCTGATGCCGGGGGCCTGCGCGTACAGGCGCTCGATCAACGATGGCACGAACACGGTGCTGCTGAAGTCGGACATGAGCAGCACGAACGTGCGCACCGCTTCGGTGGGGTCAAACACCGGTTGGGTGGCAATGGTGCTGTCGATGCGCATGAGCACTTCGCGCACGGGTTCGATGAGTTCGCGTGCGCGTGACGAGAGGATGAGCTGCCGCCCCTGCGGGACGAGCAGTTCGTCCTGAAAGTACTCGCGCAGGCGCGCCAGCGCATTGCTCATGGCGGGCTGGCTCAGGTGAACGCGCTCGCCCGCGCGGCTGATGTTGCGCTCGGCCAGCAGCGCGTCCAGCGCTACCAGCAGGTTCAGGTCGAGTTTGTTGAAGCGCATGGTCTCCGTCTGCCTTCGGGTATTCCCTTGCGGGTTGTCCCTGATATTGGTGCGATCGATGTCATGAATTCAAAGAATCCATTTCCCGAATGTAAACGCTCTCCCTAGAGTTGCGCCCTATCCGTGAGGGGTGCGTCGCATCCCGGCGGATGCGATCAACACCTACAACGGAGACAAGCCATGCCCCTACATGAGCATGCTGGCGCCAAGCCCGCCCCCATACCCGGCCGACGCCATGCCGTGGCTGCCGCGCTGCTGGCCCTGGCGGCCGCGCAGACCGCGTCTGCGATCGAACTCGACACCGGCAACCCCGACTGGAAACTGCGCTGGGACAACACCGTCAAGTACAGCCTGATGACCCGGCTGGAAAAACCTGCGGCGGGCTTGTCGGCCCAGCTGCCGCTGACGGCAAACCAGGACGACGGCAACAACAACTTCGGGCGCGGGCTGGTGTCCAACCGGCTGGACCTGTTCAGCGAACTGGACCTGACCGGCCCCGGCTACGGCGCGCGCCTGAGCGCTGCCGCCTGGTACGACAGCGTATACAACGGCAAGACGGACAACGGCACCTTCACCTCCAACCACACGCCCCGCAGCGAATTCCCCGCCGAGACGCGCAAGCTCATGGGGCGCGACGCCGAGTTGCTGGACGCCTTTGTGTACGCCAACTTCGATGTGGCGGAAAAGCCCGCCTCGGTGCGCCTGGGCCGCCACACGCTGCTGTGGGGCGAGAGCCTGTTCTTCGGTGCCAACGGCATTGCAGGCGGGCAGGCGCCGCTGGACCTGATCAAGCTGCTGTCGGTGCCCAACTCGACGTTCAAGGAAGTGGCGCGGCCCACGGGCAAGCTGTCGGGGCAGGTGCAGCTTTCGCCTGACGTGACCGTGGGCGCTTATGTTGCCTACGAGTGGGAGAAGACCAGGTTGATGCCTGCAGGGGCCTACCTGTCCAGCAGCGATGCGATGGGGCCGGGTGCCGAGCGCATCAATGCAGGCCCGGCGGGCACGTTTGTGCGCGCGCCAGACCTGGATGCGAAGGACAGCGGCCAGGGCGGTTTGCAACTGCGCTTCCGCGTGCCCGAGATCGACACCGACTTCGGCCTCTACGCCATCCGCTACCACGCGATGACGCCGAGCAACATCAACAATACGCTTACCGGGTTCCCGCCCGCCTTGTCGGCCAGTTCCTACCGCTGGCTGTACCACGAAGGCATTCGGGCCTACGGCGCCAGCTTTGCCAAGACCGTGGGCGAGTGGAGCCTGGCCGGTGAGATGTCGGTGCGCAAGAACGCGCCACTGGCCAGCTCGGGGCAGAGCACGCTGTCGTCGATTGGCGTGAACACCGGTTTGAACAACAACAGCAACCCCGGCTATGCGGTGGGTGAAACCGCGCACGCGCAGTTCTCCTGGCTGGCGTCGCTGGGGCCGTCGTTCATATCGCAGGAGGCTTCGTTCCTGGGTGAGGTGGCGTGGAACAAGCGGCTGAAGGTGACGAAGAACGCGCACATGCTCAACCCCAATGCCGACAAGTCGGCCTGGGCGGTGCGCATGGTCTATGCGCCCACCTACCGGCAGGTGATGCCGGGGCTGGACCTCACGCCCTCCATCGGCCTGGGCTATGCGCGCGGCAAGTCATCTGCCGTGGGGCCGGGCTTTGGCGTGGACAAGGGCGGCGATCTGAGCCTGGGCCTGTCTGCCGTGTACCTGGGCAACTGGACCTTTGCCGTGAACTACGTGCGCTTCCTGGGCAAGGCAGCCCCCACGCTGGATTCGGCCAACAACGCCCAGTACCAGCAGGCGCTCAAGGACCGCGACTACCTGACCTTCTCGGTTCGCACCACTTTCTGATTTCAGGAGACAAGCATGATTCAACTTCGACACATGGCCGTGGCGTGTGCGCTGGCGCTGGCTGGCGCGGGTGCCGCATGGGCCCAGGTTTCGGCACAAGAGGCGCAACGGCTCAAGGGCGACCTGACGCCGCTGGGCGCCGAGCGCGCAGGCAACAAGGACGGCACCATTCCCGCCTGGACGGGCGGCTACACCACGCCCATCCCCGGCTTCAAGAATGGTGGCCGCCGGGGCGACCCGTTCGCCAGCGAAAAACCGCTGTACAGCATCAACGCGGCCAACATGGCGCAGTACGCCGACAAGCTGACCGATGGCACCCAGGCGCTGCTGAAGAAGTACCCGCAGAGCTTCCGGGTGGACGTGTACAAGACGCATCGCACGGCAGCTGCACCGCAATGGGTCTATGACAACACGTTGAAGAATGCCACCAGCGCCAAGATGGATGGCGAAGTGGTCAAGGGCGCGTTCGGCGGCATTCCCTTCCCCATCCCCAAGACGGGGCAGGAAGTGATGGCCAACCACGAACTGCACTGGCGCGGCGAAGCGTGGCAGACCGACTTCCGGGGTTACCTGGGCACCGCCACCGGCCAGAAGGTGCTGTCGGTGCAGGGCATCGGGGACTTCCAGATGCCCTACTACGCCCAGGGCCAGGCCGACAAGTTCAATGGCGAGTACTGGCTGATCCGCCTGCTCAACAGCGGCCCGCCGGTGCGTGCGGGTGAAGCCATCACCGGGCGCAACAACCTGGACCAGGACAAGACCGGCGCGTGGGTGTACCTGACCGGCCAGCGCCGCGTGCGCAAGCTGCCCAACGCCTGCTGCGACACACCAACGCCTGCCACCAGTGGCGTGGCCAGCTTTGACGAGGTGGACGTGTTTGCCAGCCGCACCGACCGCTTCGACTGGAAGATCGTGGGCAAGAAGGAAATGCTGATTCCCTACAACAGCAACCGGCTGCACACGCCCACCAAGGACAGCGACGTGCTGCTGGCCAACCACCTCAACCCCGACCACGTGCGCTG
>CAMLOF010000095.1 GCA_946481585.1 uncultured Macromonas sp.
CCCCTCTTCACGGGTGATGCGGCGGATGGCGCGCAGCAGTTCCTCCACGATGATGGGGGCCAGCCCCTCCAACGGCTCGTCCAGCAGCAGCAGGCGCGGGTTGAGCACCAGCGCGCGGCCAATCGCCAGCATTTGCTGCTCCCCGCCCGAGAGCTGCGTGCCCAGGTTGCGCTTGCGCTCGGCCAGGCGCGGAAACATCTCGTAAACGCGCGCTGGCGTCCAGGGCGACGGCCCCTGCCCTGCGCGAGCAACCGCAGTCAGGTTCTCGTCCACGGTCAGCGACTTGAAGATGTTGCGCTCCTGCGGCACCCAGCCCACGCCAGCCGCCGCACGCTGGTGCGAAGGCAGGCGGTGCAGGTCAGCACCCCCCAGGCGGATGGCGCCGCCATGCTGGCGCGTGGCCCCGGCAATGGTGTTGAGCAGCGTGGTCTTGCCCGTGCCGTTGCGCCCCAGCAGCGCAAGCGTCTGCCCCTGCGGCAGCGAAAAACTCACACCGGTCAGCACCACCGCTTCGCCGTAGCCTGCGCTCAGTTCTTGAATGTCCAGCAAATCCGTCATAGGTATGGCTCCCCTGCCTTCAGGCGTTTGCCACGGCACCATGGCCCAGGTACACCGCCTTCACGCCTGGGTCGTTGGCAATCATCTCTGGCTGCCCTTCGACCAGCACCGCCCCGTTGACCAGCACGGTAATGAAGCGCGCGAACTCGAACACCAGGTCCATGTCGTGCTCAATGAGCAGCACCGACACATCTGCAGGCAGCGCCGCCACGGTGTGCAGCAATTCCTCGCGCTCCCCTGCGGGCACGCCCGCCACGGGTTCGTCCAGCAACAACACGCGCGGCTCGCAGGCCAGCGCAATCGCAATCTCCAGCAGGCGCCGCTTGCCGTAGGCCAGGTGCTCGGTGCGCACGTGGCCCACGTCTGCCAGGTGGAACTGCTGCAACAGCTCATCCACCCGCCGGTTCACCTGGGCGTGGCTGCCCAGCGGGCGCCACCAGCGGCCACCCAGGCCCTGGTGCTGCGCCACCACCATGGCCAGTGTTTCCTGCGGCGTCAGGCTGTGAAACAGCTGGTTGATCTGGAAGGTGCGCACCATGCCCCGGCGCACACGCTGGTGCGGCGGCAAGGCAGAAATGTCCTCGCCGTCCAGCAAGATGCGCCCAGCCGTGGGCTTGAGCACGCCCGTCAGCAGGTTGATCAGCGTGGTCTTGCCCGCGCCGTTCGGCCCAATGAGCGCGTGGCGTGCGCCTCGCTCCACGTTCAGGCTCACGTTCTGCGTGGCGGTGATGCCGCCAAACTGCTTCACCAGCCCCTCGGTGCGCAGCACGAAGTCAGTTTGCCTGCTCATCGCGCACCGCCTTTCACGCCCCGGCCAAACCATGTCCACGGGCGCAGCAGGCGGTCGCGGCCCACAAGCACCAGCACCACCAGGAACAGACCGATCCAAAAGGTCCAGTACTGCGGCGTGATCCCGGCGATCACGTCGTGCATCAGCTTGAACACCACGGCCCCCGCAACGCCGCCGTAGAGCCAGCCCACGCCGCCAATCACCAGCATCAGCATCACGTCGGCCGAACGTTCGATGGAGAACACGTCCAGCGAGGCAAAACCCGAGGTTTGCGCCAGCAAGGCCCCGGCCGCCCCGGCCATGCCAGCCGACACGGTGTAGACCACCGCCAGCCGCGCCGTCACCGGAATGCCAATGGCCATGGCACGCAGGCGGTTGTCGCGCACCGCCATGAGCGTGGCACCAAAGGGCGAATGCACCACACGGCGCGCCAGCAGAAAACACACCAGCAGAACCACCAGCGAATACCACGCGGCCACCTGGCCATACAGGTCAAATTCAAAGCGCCCCAGCACCGGCCCCATCATCACGCCCTGCAGGCCGTCGGCACCGCCGGTGAGCCAGTCCAGCTTGTTGGCCAGCTCATAAAGAATCAGCGCCAGCCCCAGCGTCACCATGATGCGCGTGAGGTCCGTGCCCCGCAGGATGGTGAAGGAACACAGCGCCCCCAGCACGGTGGACGCCAGCACCCCCACCACCAGCCCGACCAGCGGGTCGGGCATCACGAACTTGGCGAACAACGCCGCCGTGTACGCGCCAAAGCCCAGAAAGGCCGCATGCCCGAGCGAGACGATGCCGGTGTAACCCAGGATGAGGTCCAGCGACACCGCGAACAGCGCGACGATGGCGACCTCGTTGATGATGAGCGAATGCTCCATGAACAGGGCGGGCGACGCCAGCGCCCCCACCCACAGCGCGTATTCCCAAGGCCGCCAGCGGGCCTTCTGCAACAGCGACGGCGTGTTCATTTGCCACCTCCCATGCGAGAGAAAAGACCATGCGGCCGCCAGATCAGGATGGCAATCATGAGCGAATAGACGATGAACGCCCCCAGCTTGGGGATGAAGTACTTGCCTGCCACGTCGGCCACGCCCAGCAGCAGCGCGGCCAGCAGCGGCCCGGTGATGGACGACGTACCGCCCACCGCCACGACGATGAGGAAGTACACGAGAAACTTCAGCGGGAAGCTCGGGTCCAGGCCCAGCACCTCGGCCCCCAGCGCGCCGCCCAGCCCCGCCAGGCCCGAGCCCACCGCAAAGGTGGCGGCAAACACCACGTTGACGTTGATGCCCAGGCCAGCGGCCACACGCGGGTCGTCCACGCTGGCCCGCAGGCGGCTGCCAAAGCGCGTGCTGGACAGCACGTACTGCAGCCCCACGGTGAGCGCGGCGCAGATCGCAATGATGAAGAGCCGGTAATGCCCCATGCCCAACGCACCGTCGAACAGCTCGGTACGGCCACGCAGCCATTCGGGCAGCTGGATGATCTGCTGCTGCGAGCCCATGAAGTAGTCGGTCGCCGCCACGGCCATGAACGTCAGCCCGATGGTGAAGAGCACCTGGTCCAGGTGAGGCTTGCCGTACATGGGCCGGTACAGCGTGCGCTCCAGCACCGCCCCCACCAGCGCCGTGCCCGCAAAGGCCAGCGGCAGGCAGATCAAAAAAGGCACACCGTGGCTTTGCATCAGCGCCACCGTCAGGTAGCCGCCCGCCATGGCAAAGGCGCCGTGGGCCAGGTTGATGAAGTTCATCAAACCCATGGTCACCGACAGCCCCACGGCCAAGATGAACAGCAGCATGCCGTAGGCGATGCCGTCGAAAAGAATGGTCAGCATGGAAACACTCCTCCCAAGAGCGGGCACAAAGGCACCCGCGCCGGAAGCTGAGGAAAAAGTCCCGGAAGCCCGGGGTCAGCGCGCCTTGCCGGGGTCCTTGACGTCGGTCACCGTCTGGATTTCCTGGTTCCAGAGCTGACCGTTGACCTTCTCCACCCTGCGCACGTAAACGTTGTGCACCACGTCACGGGTCTGTGCGTCGATCATGATCGGGCCGCGCGGGCTCTCGAACACCTGCCCCTTCATGGCCTGCAACAGCGCCTCGCCGCCCGCACCCTTGGTCTTCTTGGCGGCTTCGTAGATCACGCGCATGCCGTCGTAAGCACCCACTGCCATGAAGTTCGGGCGCATGCCATTGTTTGCCTTGCCAAAGGCCTCGACAAACTGACGGTTCAGAGCCGAGTTATGCGATGCCGAATAGTGGTGCGCGGTGACCACGCCCAACGCAACGTCACCCATGCCGTTGAGGATGTCGTCGTCCGTCACACTGCCCTCGGCAATCATGCGGATGCCGGCCTTGTCCAGGCCGCGCTCGGCAAACTGTTTCATCAGCGCAGAACCCACGCCGGAAGGCACGAAGGTGAACAGCGCGTCGGGCTTGGCGTCACGCACCTTCTGCAGGAAGGGCGCGAAGTCCGGGCTGCGCAGCGGCACGCGCAGCGACTCGATCACCTGGCCGCCGTTGGCAATGAAGCGTTCGTTGAAGTACTTCTCGGAGTCCACGCCAGGGGCGTAGTCGGTGACGAGCGTCACCACCTTCTTGATGTTGTTCTTGGTAGCCCAGTCGGCCAGCGTGGTCACCACCTGCGGCACCGTGAAGCTGGTGCGGATGATGTAGGGCGATGCCTCGGTGATGCTGGACGTTGCCGCAGCCATCACCACCAGCGGCGTCTTGGACTGTGTGGCCACCGGGGCCGTGGCCATGGCCAGCGGCGTCAGGCCGAAGCCCGCGAGCACCTGCACCTTCTCATTGATCACCAGCTCCTGCGCAATGCGCTTGGTCACGTCCGGCGCACCCGTGTCGTCCTTGACGATGAGCTGCACCTTCTTGCCCGCCACGCTGTCGCCGTTCTGCGCCATGTACAGGCGGGCCGCCGCTTCAAGCTGCTTGCCGGTGGAGGCAAAGGGCCCCGTCATGGGCAAGACCATGCCGATCTTGAACGTGTCCTGGGCCAAAGCGTGGCCCATGTGGCCAGCCAGGGCCATGGTGGCAAGGGCGCTGAGGAAGTGGCGTTTGCGCATTCGAATGTCTCCTGTTGTTGATCCCGCAGAGGAAATATCTTCGTGCGGACACCGAGGAAACGTCCAATGCTATTGCTGGTCGAGCTATGCAAATTGCTTATAGCTCAATCATCATCCGTTCCAGCGATGGCCTGCGCAACGTCCCTCAGCGTGTCAGCCAGCATCTGCGCTGCGGGCGTGGGCAGGTAGTCGGCCCGGCGGATCACACCAATCATCCGGGGTTCGTGGCTCACGGGCAGTTTCAGCTCCACCAGCAGCCCCGCCTCGATCTCCCGCTGCAACTGGCGAGGCGCCATCATGGCCAGCCGGTCGCTCTGCGCCAGTACCGCCAGCATCATGAGCGCGCTGTTGACGCGCAACGCACTCGAAGGCATGGGTAGCCCGGCGGCAAGCAAAGTCCGCTCAAACGCTGCCTGCGCGGGCGTGTTAGGCATGGGCATCACCCATTGGGCATCACGCAAATCCTTCCACCCCAGCCTTGGGCGCCGCGCGAGCGGGTGCCCAGCCCTGGCCATCACCGCCAGGCTGTCAATGAAAAGCGTTTCCTGCTCCAGGTCGGGGCCGGGCAGCGCGGGCCGCAAGGCACCCACCACCATGTCAATCTCGGCATGCCGCAACTGGTGCAGCAAGGCGTCGTAAGTGCCATCGATGATGGTGATGTTCAAGCCCGGGTAGGTACGCAGCACGGCGTCCACCGACTGCGCGAGCAAGCGCCCCGTGGAAAACGGCAAGGTTCCGATGACGATGCGCCCTTGCACCACGCCATCGCGCATCAAAAGCTCGTCGCCAGCTTGTTGCAGCTCAGCCAGGCAAAGCTTTGCGGCTTTCAGAACCGCCTCTGCCGCCTCGGTGAGCCGCAAGCCCTTGCGTGCCCGCACAAAAAGGGGCGCAGCCGCCATGTGCTCCAACTGCACCAAACTCTGGTGCACGGCTGACTGGCTGATGCCCAGCCGCTGCGCTGCCGCCGTTTCGGAAGAGGTTTCTGCCAAAAGCACCATGGTCTGCAAATGGCGCTGCCCCGCCGCAAGGGCCAGTCGGCTACCCAGCCAGTCGAGGCCTGCGTCAAGTGGTTTGTGCGTCAATGGCCGCGCATGCGCCAGGTGGTTGAGCGCCCGCGCCGCACGGCGAAGCAACTGCGCGGCAGATGCCGCTGGCCGCATGCCGCGCCCGGAACGTTCAAAAAGTGGTTGGCCCAGCGCTTCTTCCAGCTCCTGCACCGCACGCGCCACCGAAGACTGCGACAGGTGCAACGCCTCTGCTGCCCGCACCGTGCTGCCCAGCGCCGCCACGGCACAGGCTGCTTTCAAGCGTTTGAATTGACCGGCCAGAAGCATGGGCCCGGTCTCAGGCCACGCGCCACTGCTTCTGCGCCGCAAACACCGCGTTCGGGTACTGCGGCTTGCCCCGGCTGCCGTTGTAGCGGCCCAGCGCCAGGAACAGGTCGCCGTTCTCCCGGTCCAGGTAGTGACGCAGGATCACGCAGCCAAAGCGGATGTTGGTCTGCATGTGAAAGAGTTTGCCCGCGTCGCCGTCGCCAATGAGCCTTGCCCAGAACGGCATGATCTGCATATACCCGCGCGCCCCAACGCGCGAAATGGCGAACTTGCGAAATGCGCTTTCCACCTGAATGAGGCCAAGCACCAGCGAAGTGTCCAGCCCCGCGCGGCGCGTTTCGTACCAGACGGTTTTCAGAAAATCGACGCGGGTCTGCAGCTCAGGCTTGCGGCGCTGCAGCTTGGGGCTCATCTCACCCAGCCAGCGCAGGTAGGCCAGGCGCGCGTCGGTGCTCACGAATTCCGGCTCGGGCGGCCCGGCGTATTCGATGGCCGCGCGCAGGGCCAGACGCACCGAATCGGCCAAAGGTTCTTCCAACTGCCCGCCCGCCCAGGCCACAGGTGCGCCCCCAGGCAGCACCCCGGCCAAGGCAGCCCCCAGCCCCCACGACAGGCAACGGCGGCGCTGCGGTGAATGGCTGACTGAACCCACGGCGATCACACCCCCAGACGCTCCTTGAGCAAGCCCAGCACGTCGGCGGCAGCCACCTTGGTGGCTGCGGCATCGCGGCGGTGCTGGTATTCCACCTGGCCATCTTTGAGGCCCTTGTCGCCGATGGTGACACGGTGCGGCACACCAATCAACTCCCAGTCAGCGAACATGGCGCCCGGGCGCTCGCCCCGGTCGTCCAGCATCACGTCCACACCCAGCGCGGCAAGCTGGTCGTGCAGTTGCTCGGCGGCTGCCTTCACCGCCTCGCTGCGGTCCATGCCAATGGGGCAGATCACCACGGTGAAAGGCGCAATCGCGTCGGGCCAGATGATGCCGCGCTCATCGTGGTTCTGTTCGATGGCCGCTGCGGGCAGGCGCGTCACGCCAATGCCGTAGCAGCCCATCTCGAAAGGCTTGGGTTTTCCGTCTTCGTCGAGGAAAGTGGCGTTCATGGCACGGCTGTACTTGGTGCCCAGGTAGAACACGTGGCCCACCTCAATGCCGCGCTCGATGGCCAGCACACCTTTGCCATCGGGCGACGGGTCGCCCGCGACGATGTTGCGGATGTCGGCCACCAGGTCCGGCTCGGGCAGATCGCGGCCCCAGTTCACGCCGGTGATGTGGTGGTCCACCTCGTTGGCACCGCAAATCCAGTCGGCCATCACTGCCACTTCACGGTCAGCCACCACGGTCACCGGCTGCTTCATGTTCAGCGGCCCCAGGTAACCCGGCTTGCAGCCGAAATGGGCCACGATCTCGGCCTCGGTCGCGAAGCGGAAGCCCAGGTCCAGGCCCGGCAGCTTGCCCACCTTCACCTCGTTCATGTCGTGGTCGCCACGCAGCAGCAGCAGCCACACGCGAGACTTGACGACCTCGTCACGCTCGTTGATTTCGTCGGTGGCCAGCACAATGGACTTGACCGTCGTGGACAACGGCACACCCAGCAACTCGGCCACCTGGGCACAGGTGCTCTTGCCCGGCGTAGGGGTTTTGGTCAGCGGCTGGCTGGCTGCAGGGCGTGGGCCTTGCGGCGCCAGAGCCTCGGCCTTCTCGATGTTGGCCGCGTAGTCGCTGTCGGGGCAATAGACGATCGCGTCCTCGCCGGTGGCGGCAATCACCTGGAACTCCTCGCTCAGGTCGCCGCCAATGGCGCCGCTGTCGGCAGCCACGGCACGGTAGGTCAGGCCGAAGCGGTCGAAGATGCGGCGGTAGGCCGCCGCCATCACCTGGTAGCTGATCTGCGCGCTGTCGCGGTCGCGGTCAAAGCTGTAGGCGTCCTTCATGATGAACTCGCGGCCGCGCATCAGGCCGAAGCGCGGGCGGCGCTCGTCACGGAACTTGGTCTGGATCTGGTAGAAATTCTTGGGCAGCTGCTTGTAGCTGCGCAGCTCCTGGCGGGCCACGTCGGTCACCACTTCTTCGCTGGTGGGCTGCACCACGAAGTCGCGCTCGTGCCGGTCCTTGATGCGCAGCAGCTCCGGGCCCATCTTGTCGAAACGGCCTGTTTCCTGCCACAGTTCCGCGGGCTGGATGACGGGCATCGTCATCTCCACCGCGCCAGCGGCGTTCATCTCCTCGCGGATGATTTTTTCCACCTTCTGGATCACCCTCAAGCCCATGGGCATGTAGGTGTAGATACCGGCGCCAAGCTTCTTGATCATGCCTGCGCGGGTCATGAGTTTGTGGCTGACGACCTCGGCATCAGCCGGGGCTTCCTTGAGGGTGGAGATGAAGAACTGGGAGGCTTTCATGGATGCTGGATGCACGACCCGACCGCAGCCCGTTCCGCCGCGCGCCACTCGGGATTTACCCCTTGAAGCGCTACTCAAGCCCGGGCCTACGATGCATAATCGAGACAGTTTCAAAATTTGGGGTTGATTATGCTTGACAGAGACGGCTTCAGGCCCAATGTCGGCATCATTCTGCTCAACCAGAAAAACCAGGTGTTCTGGGGTAAGCGCATACGCACCCACTCCTGGCAGTTTCCGCAAGGGGGCATAGACCGGGGAGAAACCCCGGAGCAGGCCATGTACCGGGAATTGCACGAGGAGATCGGCCTGTTGCCGGAGCACGTGGCCATCATCGCCCGCACGCGGGACTGGTTGCGCTATGAAGTGCCTGACCGCTACATCCGCCGAGAGGCGCGCGGTCACTACAAGGGGCAAAAGCAGATCTGGTATCTGCTGCGCCTGGTCGGCGGCGACTGGAATCTGAACCTGCGCGCCACCAACCACCCGGAGTTCGACGCCTGGCGTTGGAACGACTATTGGGTTCCGCTTGACGTGGTGGTCGAGTTCAAACGCGGCGTGTATGAAATGGCGCTGACCGAACTTTCCCGCTTCGTGCCCCGTCAGGACAACCGCAACCGTTACCTTCGGGGCGGCCCGCGTGGGCGCCAGGGCTTGCAACACAACCAAGACACGCCGATGGGACATCAGGTGCATGCGAGCGTGCCGCCAGCCATGGAGTTGCCCCCCGGCGCCAGCTTCGACCCGGACCCGCAGCACCCGGCTGCAGCGCCGTCTTCCCAACACATATCTCCCGGAGGCTCCGCATGATTGCGCCATTCCGTCTGGCGCCATTGCTTTGCGCCGCAGTCTTGTCGAGCGCCTGCGTGGCCGCGTTGGCCCAACGCGCGGTAGACGACGTGGACTGGCGCGAGCTGGAGACCCCTGCGCCCCCCGCCTTGCGCACGGATGGGTTGCTGAAGTTCGACGTTTCGGTGAGTTCCGAACTGATTTACGGCGTTGACCCCGCATCCATTGCCATTGGGGAAGATGGTGTGGTTCGCTACGTGATGGTGGCGACGAGCCGCACGGGCGCCATCAACGCGCTGTATGAAGGCGTGCGTTGCACCACGGGCGAGGTCAAGACATATGCCCGCTGGAACCCGGCGCCCCCTGGCGCCTGGATCATGGCCACCCAGCCCGAATGGCGCCAGTTGTTCCGCAACGCATCTTCGCGCCCTGCGCTGGCTTTGGCGCGCGCAGGCCTGTGCGAGGGTGCCGCGCCCAACGGGCCGCTGAACAAGATGCTGCGCGACCTCCGGTACGGGCGCCCCACGCAGCCCTGAGCACCGCTCTGGCCGCCCTGAACTGCGGCGAGCCGGTTACGTAACCACATTGAAACCGTTTTTCCTCAACGGGTGCGGTTCGCCCGTCTTGTAACAATATTACTTATTGACTAAGATGCTCATGTAACCAGCGTCACAACGCTTCCTCACTCAAGGAGACCAGGAACATGACCATCAAAGTAGGCATCAACGGATTCGGCCGCATCGGCCGCATGGTGTT
>CAMLOF010000096.1 GCA_946481585.1 uncultured Macromonas sp.
GCGCCTACACCGAGCGCGAGCTCATGATGGTGAAGGTGCGCGCCGTGGGCAAGGAGCGTGAGGAGATGAAGCGCATGGCCGACATCTTCCGTGGCCGCATCATCGACGTGACCGAAAAGAGCTACACCATCGAGCTCACCGGCGACCAATCCAAGAACGACGCCTTCCTGGAAGCCATCGACCGCACTGCCATTCTGGAGACGGTGCGCACCGGCGCCAGCGGCATCGGACGCGGCGAACGCATACTTCGCGTTTAACATTCCATGTTTTTCGGGCTCAGCCAAGCGCCGCTCGGGCTGGGTCTGTCGAAGCCCTTCGACGGGCTCATTCACGAGCGGCAACATATACCTAACGAGGACCAACCATGAAAGTTTTCTACGACAAAGACTGTGACCTGAGCCTGATCAAGGGCAAGACGGTTGCCATCATCGGCTACGGCTCGCAGGGCCACGCCCACGCCCAGAACCTGAACGACAGCGGCGTCAAGGTCGTGGTCGGTCTGCGCAAGGGCGGCGCTTCCTGGGACAAGGTTGGCAAGGCCGGCCTGACCGTGATGGAAGTCAACGACGCCGTCAAGGCCGCTGACGTGGTCATGATCCTGCTGCCCGACGAGCAGATCGCCGAGGTTTACAAGAACAACGTCGAGCCCAACATCAAGGCTGGCGCATCCCTGGCGTTCGCCCACGGTTTCAACGTGCATTACAACCAGGTCGTGCCCCGCGCTGACCTGGACGTGTGGATGGTGGCCCCCAAGGCCCCTGGCCACACCGTGCGTTCCACCTACACCCAGGGCGGCGGCGTGCCCCACCTTGTGGCCGTGCACCAGGACAAGTCCGGCAAGGCCCGTGACCTGGCCCTGAGCTACGCCATGGCCAACGGCGGCGGCAAGGCTGGCATCATCGAGACCAACTTCAAGGAAGAGACCGAGACCGACCTGTTCGGCGAGCAGGCCGTGCTGTGCGGTGGCGCCGTCGAGCTGATCAAGATGGGCTTCGAAACCCTGGTGGAAGCTGGCTACGCCCCCGAGATGGCCTACTTCGAGTGCCTGCACGAGCTCAAGCTGATCGTGGACCTGATCTACGAAGGCGGCATCGCCAACATGAACTACTCGATCTCCAACAACGCGGAGTTCGGCGAGTACGTGACCGGTCCTGAAGTCATCAACGACGAGTCCCGTGCTGCCATGCGCAACGCTCTGAAGCGCATCCAGAACGGTGACTACGCCAAGATGTTCATCCAGGAAGGCCGCCTGAACTACCCGAGCATGACCGCTCGCCGCCGCAACACCGCCGATCACCAGATCGAAGTGGTGGGTGCCCAGCTGCGCGCCATGATGCCCTGGATCGCCAAGAACAAGCTGGTCGACCAGACCCGCAACTGATGTTCCCTCGGGGCGGTGTCAGCCGCCCCTTGGATCGTCATACAAGCCGCCTTTTCAAGGCGGCTTTTTGTTTGCCGCCCTTGCGGCTGCCTTACACTTCCAGCCATGCACGACGGTACCGACCCCCAAATTTCGTCAGAACACCAGCCGCACCGGCCGCACAAGGGCATCTACATGTTGCCCAACATGATCACGCTCGCTGCGCTGTTCGGTGGTTTTTATGCCGTGGTCATGGCCATGAACGGCCGCTTCGACCTGGCCACCGTAGGCATCTTCGTGGCCATGGTCCTGGACAGCCTTGACGGCCGCGTGGCTCGGCTCACCAACACGCAGAGTGCTTTCGGCGAGCAGATGGACTCCCTGTCTGACATGGTTTCCTTTGGCGCCGCGCCCGCGCTCATCGCCTACGAATGGGCGCTGCGCGACCTCGGGCGTTGGGGCTGGATTGCCGCCTTCGTCTATTGCGCTTGTGCGGCGCTGCGTCTGGCGCGCTTCAACGTCAACACCAGTGTGGTGGACAAGCGCTACTTCCAGGGTTTGCCGTCGCCTGCGGCTGCAGCTTTGGTGTCCGGCTTCATCTGGCTCACAACCGAGTCTGGCTACGTTGGCAGCGACCTGGAGTGGCCCATGTTTGCCATCACGTTGTATGCAGGCCTCACCATGGTCACCAACGTGCCGTTCTACAGCTTCAAAGACCTGAGCTTGAAGAAGAGTGTGCCGTTCGCCGCCATCGTGCTGGTGGCTTTGGGCATTGCCATCATCAACATCCACCCGCCCACCGTTCTGTTCGGGTTGTTCGTGTTGTACGGTCTTTCAGGCTACGCCGTCTATGGCTGGCGCAAGGCCAAGGGCAAACCCACCAGCGTCATCAGCACCTCCACCGACGAGCCTGATGAGCGTGGTTTGCACGACTGAGTCGCCGCCGGGCCGCCCCAAGGCGACGAAAGCCCCCTTGGAGGGGCAGCGAAGCATGGGGGCGCATGATTCCTCGATAGCTTTGTTTGATGGCTTGCCATGGTTATTTGTGATCGGCAATCGCTTGCCTTTGTGATACATTGAAGCCCATGAACTTCGCACGCGCTTTCCTGCTACTAGCTCTGACCGATCACGGGCAGATGGTATAGCGCGCGCATTTTCAAAACCAACGGCCCGTATGCACCCGCAGCGGGCCGTTTGTTTTGGACATGGACACTGCGGGGTTTCCTCAGCGCCGCCCACGAGGCGGCCTCCTCGGAGAACTGGAATGACCGACAAACTCATCATTTTCGACACCACCTTGCGTGACGGCGAACAGTCGCCCGGCGCGTCCATGACCAAGGACGAAAAACTGCGCATCGCGCGTCAGCTGGAACGACTGAAGGTGGATGTGATCGAAGCCGGTTTCGCCGCCAGTTCCAATGGCGACTTCGAATCTGTCAAGGCGATTGCTGACCACATCAAGGAATCGACCGTCTGCTCACTGGCCCGTGCCAACGACCGTGACATTTCCCGTGCGGCCGAGGCGCTCAAAGGCGCGGAGCGCGCACGCATCCACACCTTCATCGCCACCAGCCCGCTCCACATGGAGAAAAAGCTGCGCATGACGCCCGAGCAGGTGCTGGAGCAAGCCCGTCAGTCCGTGCGATTCGCACGCAATCTCGTGGCCGACATCGAGTTCAGCGCGGAAGACGGCTATCGCAGCGAGATCGATTTTCTGGCTCGTGTGGTTGAGGTGGTCATTGCCGAAGGCGCCACCACCATCAACATCCCCGACACGGTGGGCTACGCCATTCCCGAGCTGTATGGCAACTTCATCAAGACCCTGCGTGAGAAGGTGCCCAACGCCGACAAGGCCATCTGGAGTGTGCACTGCCACAACGACCTGGGCATGGCCGTGGCCAACTCGCTCGCAGGTGTGAAGATCGGTGGCGCACGCCAAGTGGAGTGCACCATCAACGGTCTTGGTGAGCGTGCTGGCAACTGCTCGCTGGAGGAAATCGTCATGGCGGTCAAAACACGCCGTGACTATTTCGGGCTGGACGTGGATATCGACACTTCGCAGATCGTGCCGGCCAGCCGCATGGTCAGCCAGACCACTGGGTTCGTGGTGCAGCCCAACAAGGCCGTTGTGGGCGCGAACGCGTTTGCCCATGCCAGCGGCATCCATCAGGATGGCGTGCTCAAGGCGCGCGACACCTACGAAATCATGCGTGCCGAGGACGTGGGCTGGAGCGCCAACAAGATCGTTCTGGGCAAGCTCAGCGGCCGCAACGCCTTCAAGCAACGCCTGGAAGAACTGGGCATCGAGATGGAGTCCGAGAGCGAGATCAATGCCGCGTTTGCCAAGTTCAAGGAACTGGCCGACCGCAAGGCAGAAATCTTCGACGAGGACATCCTCGCACTGGTCAGCGACGAGAGCGTGACCGCAGAGAAAGAGCAATACGCCCTGGTGTCTCTTGCCCAGCACAGTGAAACTGGCGAGCGCCCGCGTGCCAAGGTGGTATTCACCATTGAAGGCAAGGAATACATGGGCGAGGCCGAAGGCAATGGCCCGGTGGATGCCTCTCTGAAGGCCATTGAAGGCCACGTCAAGAGCGGTGCCGAGATGCTGCTGTATTCGGTAAACGCCATCACCAGCGGCTCTACCGAGAGCCAGGGTGAAGTGACCGTGCGCTTGCAGCACGGCGGTCGCATCGTCAACGGTGTGGGCTCCGATCCCGACATCGTCGTGGCATCGGCCAAGGCTTACCTCAGCGCCCTGACGAAGTTGCACAGCAAGTCCGACAGGGTTGCCGCTCAAGGCTGAAATTCAGTTCTTTTGGGGTGAAAGGGCGGCTTGGCCGCCCTTTTTCATGGCGTTTTGGGGCATTCTTTTCCCTTTTGTTGCGACATTGACTTAAAAAGTTGCCGCAAGCAATTGATATTGCTTGTTTTTTCGTTCGTTCGCTCTATACTTCAGGTCGTCAGTATTGGGTTTGGAGGGTGCAGCGATGTTCCGCAACCGTTTTTCATCTATTGCTCGTGGTATCGCGAAGGCCATTCTTCTTGTTTCGCTTGCAGGCGCCGTAGCCGTGCCAGCCTGGTCGGCGCAGTCGACACCCAGCAAGAAGCGGGTAGCCGAACAGCGCGCCAAGGCAGCCAAGAAGCCCGTGGTACAGGCCTCCAAACGCGTCAAGAAGGCCATGGCCAAGGCGCCAGTCCGTGTCAAGGCCGCGATTGGTTCTCCGGCCAAGCGCAGCATCAAGGCAGACCGCTCTTCCATCGTTCGTGCCGCGGCTCGTCCGGCTGTGCTGGATGTGGCACCGGATTCGGTCGCCGACCGTCTGGGGTTGCGCGAATCGGATGATCCGCTCAACTTGAATTCGAGTGTGGCTTTCGTGATGGATCAGAACACCCATGAGGTGTTGCTCAAGAAAAACGAAACGGCGGTCTTGCCGATCGCCTCGCTGACGAAGCTGATGACAGGTCTGCTGATTGCCGAGGCCAACCTGCCGATGGATGAAATCATCACCATCACCGAAGAAGATGTAGACCGCCTGAAAAACAGTGGTTCACGCCTGATCGTGGGCGCACGTCTGACCCGTGGCGAGGCGCTGCACCTGGCACTGATGTCCAGCGAGAACCGCGCAGCACACGCGTTGGGTCGTACGTATCCGGGCGGTCTCGACAGGTTTGTCCGTCTCATGAACGAGAAGGCTGCTCAGTTGGGCATGCGCGATACACGCTATGTCGACCCCACCGGCCTGTCGAGCTCGAATCAGTCCAGCGCGCGTGATCTGGCCGTGCTGGTGTCAGCTGCCTACGAGCGCCCCATGCTGCGGGATCTATCCACGTCGCCTAGCTATGAGGTTTCCCTTGATGGGCGGCGAGTGCTTCAGTACCGCAACAGCAACAGGCTCATCAACAATGGCAACTGGGACATCGGGCTGCAAAAAACGGGTTACATCCGTGAAGCTGGCCGTTGCCTGGTCATGCAGGTGAACCTGGTGGGCCGCCAATTGATCATGGTGCTGCTGGATGCCGCAGGTCCAGCGGCCCGTGTGGGTGATGCTGAGCGGCTGCGGCGCTGGGTTGAATCATCACTTCACGGCTCTACCGCTCCTACCGCACGGGTGGGCGGCGGCGTTTGACGGAGCCGGTGTCCAGTCTGTATTGAATTCACCCGGGGGGCGCGTTCACAGATGGGTGTGATCGCCCTGGTAACCCAGGGATTGGCTGATCTGGTCTGCCGTGGCACGCAGTTTAGGGAGCCAGTTTTCGTCCAGACGATCTGATGGGGCAGAGATCGACAAACCTGCCACCAACTTGCCTTGATCGTCGTAAATGCCTGCGGCCATGCAGCGCACGCCCATTTCCAGCTCCTCGTTGTCTCGCGCTACGCCAAGTCGTCGGCATTGTGCAAGTTCACGCTCCAGTTGAGGCAGTTGGGTCAGGCTGTTGCGTGTATTCCCCATCAGCCCGGTGCGCGTGGCATAGGCGCGTACTCGCTGAGCGTCGTCCGCCGCCAGAAACAGCTTGCCGACCGAGGTGAGATGCAGGGGTGCGCGTCCGCCAATGGCGCGCACCACCTGCATGCCCGAACGTTCGCTGTAGGCGCGTTCAACGTAGACAATTTCATCACCCTGGCGCACGCTCAGGTTCACCGGTTGTTGAATCTGTTTGTGCAGGTCGCGCATCGGGCCCAGCGCTGCATCACGCACGCTTAACCGGGCTTTTACCAGGTTGCCAAGTTCCAGCAGACGCATGCCCAGGCGGTAGGTGCCGGCCTCCGGGCGGTCCACGAAGCGACCGATGGTCAGGTCGTTGAGGATGCGGTGGGCCGTGGAGGGATGGAGCCCTGTCTTTTCGCTGATTTCCTTGAGGGAAACCGGCTCTTCGCGTGATGCAAGAACCTCCAGCAGATTGAACATGCGTTCAATCACTTGCACGCTGGGTTGCGAGGGCAGGGTATCTTGGCGTCGTGTCATGGCGTTCCCAATGGTGGTAACGCAATTTTACAAGATGAAATTCAGGATTGAGCCATACGGGCATCGGGTATCCAGGGCTGCCACTGTCCACCAACCAGCACTTCACAAGGTTGAAAGTTGCTCTTGTAGCTCATTTTGGGGCTCGCGGCGATCCAGTACCCCAAATAGACGAAGGGAAGTTGCAGGGCGCGGGCCTGGTCAATTTGCCAAAGCACGTTGAAGGTGCCGTAGCTCGCTTTCGGGTCTGGCTCGTAGAACGTGTAAACGGCAGAGAGGCCGTCAGCCAGTATGTCAACCACAGACACCATGACGACACGCTCAGCCTGATATTGGGTCGCCGGTTGCAGGAATTCGACCAACCGTGAGTTGGTCCTGCTTTGCAACAGAAACTGGCTATATTGATCAATGTTGTCGTGATCCATGCCCCCGCCAGGGTGCCTGCTGTGCTGGTAGCGGAGGTAAAGCTCGTAGTGTTCTTTGACGAAGCCCAGGCTCAGGACGCGTACTTGAAGATCGGCATGTCGGCTCTGGGCGCGCCGTTGGCTGCGGTTGGCTCTGAAGGCTTTTGCATCCACCCGCAGCGGCACGCAGGCTTGGCATCCGTCGCAATGGGGGCGGTAGGTGAACATGCCGCTGCGACGAAAGCCGTGAGTCACCAGATCTGAGTATGTGTCGCTGTGGATGAGGTGGCTGGGTGTCGCCACTTGAGAGCGAGCCATCCGCCCTGGCAGGTAGCTGCAGGGGTAGGGTGCCGTGGCATAGAACTGCAGGGCGTGTAGCGGTAGTTCCTTGGGATGGGTCACGGTGCTTTCATGCCGTTGCCCGGCATGGATCGGTCTAGCAACGCATTCCAGTATAGGGGGTCGAATCGCCAAGTGGGGGCGGGCTCGCGGATGGCCTCGCGCACCGTGAGCAAAAAGCGGCTGCGCGGCTCTTCGCTCGCACCCAGGCTGGACAGGTGGGCGGTGTTTTGCTGGCAGTCTATGGCCTGGACGCCCCAGGCCTTGCAGCAGGCGATGAGCCCGGCCAGGGCCATTTTGGAGGCATTGCTGCGGTGGCTGAACATCGATTCGCCAAACACCATGCGCCCGAGGTTGACGCAGTACAGGCCACCCACAAGCCTGCCTTCCCACCAGGTTTCCACGCTGTGGGCGTGGCCTGCATGGTGCAAGGCGGTGTAGGCGTGGACCATGTCAGGCACGATCCATGTACCGCTTTGGCCGACACGAGGCGTATGGGCGCAGGCCTGGATCACCTGTTCAAAAGCGGTGTCAACTTTGATTTCCAGCCGCCCGCTACGCAAGCCCGTGCGGATTTCCTTGCGCAGCGAGGGATGAAGCCGGAAGTGATGGGTCCGCAGCACCATGCGCGGGTCAGGGCTCCACCAAAGGATGGGTTGGTCGGCGCTGTACCAGGGAAAGATGCCTTCGGCGTAGGCACGCCGCAGCGTGGGCACATCCAGTACGCCACCCGCAGCCAGCAGGCCAGGGATGGGGTCGCCGGTTCCCCAGGCCTGTTCAGGCGGCGGGAATGCTTCGCCCGGCGCCAGCCAGGGCAGCATGGGTGTGTTGCGGCTCAAGGTGTTTTTTCTGGGTAGTCGCAATAGGTACTCACTGCGCAGCGGCCGCACTGGGGTTTGCGCGCCAGGCAGACGTAGCGCCCGTGCAGGATGAGCCAGTGGTGCGCGTCCTCCAGGTATTTGGCGGGCACGCGCTGCAGCAGTTTCTTTTCCACTTCCAGCGGCGTTTTGCCTGGGGCCAGGCCGGTGCGGTTGCCCAGGCGGAAGATGTGGGTGTCCACGGCCATGGTTGGTTCACCAAAGGCCACGTTGAGCACCACGTTCGCTGTCTTGCGGCCCACACCGGGCAGGGCTTCCAGGGCCTCACGGTCGCGCGGTACCTGTCCGCCGTGTTTCTCTACCAGAATGCGGCAGGTCTCCAGTAGGTGTTTGGCTTTGTTGCGGTACAGGCCGATGGTGTTGATGTATGCCTCTAGCCCGGCTTGCCCCAGCGCAAGGATTTTGGCAGGCGTGTTGGCCACGGGAAACAGTTTCCTCGTGGCTTTGTTCACGCCAACGTCCGTGGCCTGGGCACTCAGCAGCACAGCGGCGAGCAGCTCGAACACGCTCGTATACTCCAGCTCGGTGTTGGGCTGTGGGTTGGCCGCTTGCAAAGTGGCGAAAAACAGTTCGATGTTTTCCTTTTTCATGCTGAAGATTCTCCCATGAGTGCTCCTTCCGCGATCCGTTTCGCCGACCGTTTGAACAACGTCGAAACCTCCGCCATCCGTGATCTGTTCAAGTTGCTGGGCAAACCCGGCATCATCAGTTTTGCTGGTGGATTCCCCGACGTGGCGCTGGTGGACGTGGACGGCATTCGCGAAGCCACGCTGGCGGCGCTGGCCAACGAGCCAGGAGGCGCCTTGCAGTACGGCGCTACCGAAGGTTACCAGCCGCTGCGCGAGCAGTTGGCTGCCTTCATGGCGGCCAAGGGCGTGAGCCAGCTGGCCCCCGAGCAACTGATGGTGACCACCGGCAGCCAGCAGGCGCTTGACCTGCTGGGCAAGACGCTGGTTTCGCCTGGTGACAAGGTGATTGTGGAAGGCCCGACCTTCCTGGCCACGATCCAGTGCTTCCGCCTGTACGGCGCTCAGTTGGTGAGCGCACCCGTCGACGGCGATGGCGTGCAGGTGGACCGGCTGGAGCAATTGATCGTTGAACACCGGCCCAAGTTTGTTTACCTCATCCCCACGTTTGGCAATCCTAGCGGTGCGACGCTGACGCTGGAGCGCCGCAAGCGCATTCTGGAGCTGGCAGTGAAGTACCAGACGCTGATCGTGGAGGACGACCCCTACGGCGACCTGTATTTTGGCGAGGCGCCGCCGCCCAGCCTCTTGGCATTGAGCGAACAGGTGCCTGGCAGCCGTGAATGTCTGGTGCATTGCGGCTCCTTGAGCAAGACGCTGTCTGCCGGTTTCCGCCTCGGCTGGATGATTGCACCTGCGGAGTTGCAGGCCAAGGCGGTGATGTGCAAGCAGTTCAGCGACGCCAACTCCAGCACCTTTGCACAGGCCACGGCGGCGCAGTATCTGAAAGCTGGCCGTATGGAGGGCAACCTGACGCGTGCCCGTGCCGTGTATGCCGAGCGGGCACAGACCATGTGCGATAGCCTGCGGGCCGAGCTGGGTGACGCCATTTCCTTCGTGCAGCCCAAAGGCGGCCTGTTTGTCTGGGCGCGCCTGACGGGTGCGGGTGGCCGCGAAACCGACGCAAAGGCCTATTCGCTGCGCGCTATTGACCAGGGTGTTGCGTTTGTGCCCGGTGTTCCGTTCTACTGCGATCAACCCG
>CAMLOF010000097.1 GCA_946481585.1 uncultured Macromonas sp.
AACGGGAGGTGGAGGCCTTGATTGCCGAGTTCACCGCACAGCCAACGGCCGATGGCCGTCCGAGCACCTTGGTGTTCAGCAGCCACAACCTGGGCCAGGTCAAACGTCTGGCCAGCCGCGTCATCTACATGGAGGCTGGCCGCGTGCTGGCCGACCTGCCTGTTCTGGATTTTTTCAATGGAGACCTGCTGGCCCAGAGCCATCCGCAGGCGCACGCATTTGTCAAAGGAGAAACCCCATGAAATTCATGTTTGCCGCAGTTGTGTTGTCGGTGTCTTCGCTGGCCGCCCAGGCTCAGAGCATTGTGGTCGCGTCCACAACGTCCACCGAACAGTCTGGCCTGTTTGGGCACATCCTTCCGCTGTTCAAGCAGGCCACTGGCATTGACGTGAAAGTTGTGGCGCTGGGTACGGGGCAGGCCATTGACATGGCGCGCCGCGGTGACGCCGACGTGCTTTTTGTGCACGACAAGGCGGCTGAGGAAAAGTTCGTGGCCGACGGTTTTGCCGCCAAGCGCCAAGAGGTGATGTACAACGATTTTGTGCTGATCGGCCCCAAGGCTGACCCTGCCAAAACACAGGGCAAGGACATTGTTGCTGCCATGAAGAAGGTCGCGGCGGCGAATGCCCCATTCATATCGCGCGGTGACAAGAGCGGTACCCATGCGGCGGAACTTCGCTTTTGGAAGATGACCGACACCGACGCCAACAAAGGCGCGGGCTACAAAGAGTGTGGCTGCGGAATGGGGCCCGCGCTCAACATAGCAGCGAGCAGCGGCGCTTATGTACTGGCAGACCGCGGAACCTGGTTGAACTTCAAGAACCGTGCTGACCTGGCTGTGCTGGTGGAAGGCGACCAGCGCCTTTTCAACCAGTACGGGGTCATGCTGGTGAGTGCGGCCAAGCACCCCCACGTCAAGACCGCCGAGGGCCAGAAGTTCGTGGATTGGGTGACTGGTCAGGCAGGGCAGGCAGCCATTGCCTCGTACAAGATTGGTGGCGAGCAGCTGTTCTTCCCGAACGCTTCTAAATGAGTTGACGATTTACGGCCCCGCAAGGGGCCTTTGCGCCGTCTGGCTACCTGCGGTCTGTGGTATGTTCCGATTGCCGTCTCTGGCCAAAAATCACAATTGACGCTGCGCGTGTAAAGGCTGCTCCGTGTGCGGAGGCCTCGCGCCAAACAGACGTCGGGACCAGAGGCATGCCCGTACCGGAGGAGACCCGAGATGCGACGCATTTTGCAGGCCAGATGGCGACTGTTGTGGCTGGCTGTTGTCTTGCCCATGTTGGCAGGGGCACTTGTTGCTTGCGATCAACTTTGGAAAGCGGCAGGCGGACATACCGTGCGCGTGGGGCATTATGAGAATGCCCCCAAGGTTTACACCACACCAGATGGCCGCCCGGCCGGGTTGTTTCCCGAGTTGCTGGAAGCAGTTGCACGTGTTGAAGGGTGGCGGCTGAGCTATGTGTCCTGCGAGTGGGTGGATTGTCTGCGTCAGCTGGAGGCCGGCGAAATCGACCTGATGCCTGATGTGGCGTTTTCTGCGGAGCGCGCAAAGCGCTTCGATTTCCAGAAAGTGGCGGTGGCCAACAGCTGGTCTCAGATTTACGTACGACCAGACCTGCGGGTACAGACCTTCGACGACCTGACTGGTTACCGCGTTGCTGTGTTGCAGGGCGGTATTCAGCAGAGCTTTCTGGACCAGCTCTTGCGCAGCAACGGGGTGACTTACGAGGCCCTTGCGGTGAAAACACTGGACCAGGGCTACCAGATGGTCCTGGATGGGCAGGCCGACGCTGTGGTCACCAATAGCTTCTTCGCTGCGCGCAATGGCCAGAAGTACCGCCTGGCTGAAACGCCGATTGTTTTTCTGCCATCGTCTCTTTACTTTGCGGCGCCCAAGGGCCAAAACGGGGAGTTGCTGGAGGCCCTGGACAGGCACCTGACGGTCTGGCGTGGAGACGCGGATTCGGTCTATTTTGATGCGATGCGGCGTGCCATGGCCGCCCCGGTGGATGCAGCCATGCCGTTGTGGGTGGGGTGGTCGCTGGCGGGGTTGGGCGGTGTGCTGCTGGCGCTGGGCAGCGTGACGCTGATGCTGCGCCGCAAGGTGGAAAGCCGCACCCGCAAGTTGCTTTCCACCATGGAGGAGCTGCGAGCACAGCGCGCGAATCTGGAGCATTTGGTTTCAGAGCGCACGGCAGAGTTGCGCAAGGCCAAGGAAGAGGCCGAACATCTCACGCGCGTGAAGAGCGATTTCCTGGCCATCATGAGCCACGAGATACGCACGCCGATGAATGCCATCCTGGGCATGCTCTACCTGGCGCTCAAGGGAGAGTTGGACACACCGCTGCGCAACCAGTTGACGAAAGCTCAGGGGGCTGCCCGCTCGCTGCTGGGCATCATCAACGACATTCTTGATTTTTCCAAGATCGAGGCAGGCAAACTCGACATTGAGCACATAGAGTTTGGTTTGGATGCTGTGCTGGAGCAATTGACTGACGCGGTGGGTTACCAGGCGGAGGCCAAAGGCGTTGAATTCCTCATACGCTATGACCCGGCGATTCCGCCACGCTTGGTGGGCGACCCGTTGCGGCTGGGGCAGGTGCTGCTCAACCTTTGCGGCAACGCCGTGAAGTTCACCGAACGTGGTGAAGTGGAACTTGCGTTCCGCCACCTGGAGACCACGGCCGAAGGCATTGCCGTGCAAGTCAGTGTGCGCGACTCGGGCATTGGCATGACCCCCGAGGTGCAGAGCCATTTGTTCGAGAAGTTCACACAGGCCGACCAGACCACCACGCGCCGCTTTGGCGGCACGGGTCTGGGGCTGGCTATCTGCCGCAACCTGGTGGAGATGATGGGCGGGCGCATCTGGGTGGAAGAGTCTGCGCCAGGGAGCGGCACGACCATGTGTTTCACCGTCCGGTTGCAGGAAGCCCAGCAGTCGCAACTGCGTCAGATGGAACTGCTGGAGCAGGCGGGCCCGCTGTTGCGCGGCGTTCGGGTACTGGTGGTGGACGACAACGAGGTTTCGCGGGAAATCCTGGCGGAGATGCTGCGCTTCTTTCATCTGGAAGTGGGCACCGCCTGGGATGGGGTGGCGGCGATTGCAGAACTGCGAAATGCAGCTCAACCATACGACTTGGTGTTGATGGACTGGCGCATGCCAGGAATGAACGGCGACGAAGTGGCGCAACGCATTCACCAGGACCATGCCATTGCGCAGCAGCCCAAGATTGTGATGGTCACCGCCTATGGGCGGGAGGACGTGATCCGCCTGTCCGAGCAGGCTGGCGTGGATGGCATCCTCATCAAACCGGTGTCGCCGTCCACCTTGCTCGACACGGTGCTGTCGGTGTTGGGGCGGGGGCGCATTTTTGGCGACGGTGAGCGGCGCCATGAACATGCGCCGGAGTTCAGTACCCGTGGACAGTTGGCCGGCGCGCGCGTGCTGCTGGTCGAAGACAACGACATCAACCGCGAGTTTGCGGTGGAATTGCTGCGCAGCGAGGGTATGGAGGTGGATCAGGCCATCAACGGCGCGCAGGCTGTGGAACAGGTGCAGCGCCAGGAATACGACGTGGTGCTGATGGACATTCAGATGCCGGTGATGGACGGCCTGGAGGCTGCGCGGCGCATCAGAGCGCTGGCTGACGCGCCGGGCGGTACCCGCTTTGCCACGCTGCCCATTGTGGCCATGACGGCGCTGGCCATGGCGCATGACGCCGAGCAAAGCCGGGCAGCAGGCATGAACGACCACGTGACCAAACCCATTGCCCCTGACCGGCTGATGTCGGCCCTGATGCGGTTTGTTCATTTACCGCCGGGGCGCGTGGCAGGGCGCAAGGTGACGGCGGAAGACCGCGGCTCGCTGAGCGAGGAGATGCTGGCGCTGCGCAACCTGGACGTGCGCGAAGGGGTGCGCCGCATTGGCGGGCGTGTGGACGCTTACCGCAAGCAGCTTCGGCGCTTCCGAGAAAACTACGCGGGTGCGGTGGTCGAGCTGCGCCGTCTGCTTTCCGACCAGGGTGTCCAGGCTGCTCAGGAATATTGCCATGCCCTGAAAGGGGTGACTGGAAACCTGGGCGCGATGGCTTTGTACGAGCAGATCGCCGCCATTGATGGGGGCTTGAAGGCCGGGCAGCCTCCTGCCGAGGAAACGCTCGAGCAGTTGCAGGCTGCGTTCGTTGGCGTGTTGGAAGACATTGACCGGCTTGGGCGCCTGGATGACCCGCCTTCGCAGACGAGCACGCAGCGGCTGGAGCCAGACGTTTTGCGTGAACGTCTACTCCAACTTGCTCACGCACTGGAGTACGATCTTGGAGCAGCGGAGCCCTTGCTCGAAGAGCTGAAAGTTGGCGTGGCGGGCACACCTATGGAGGCAGCTATCAACAATATTGCCGGGTTGGTCGACGTCTTCGACATTGACGCCGCTCAGGAGCAACTGCGCTCTCTGGGCATGACCGACACGGGGCCAGCCTCATGAGCACACAGGAGAACAACCGTATGCCCGAGCGCGCACGCATTCTCATTGTTGATGACGTTCACGAGAATTTGCACGCCTTGATGAACGTGCTCCGAGACGATTACGCCATCGTGGCCGCGACCAGCGGCGAAAAAGCCTTGGAGTTGGCGCGCCGCCTGCCTCACCCGGATCTGATCCTGCTGGACATTCGCATGCCTGGCATGGACGGTTACTCGGTGCTGGCGGAACTCAAGATCGACCCGGCCACGGCGGATATTCCGGTCATATTCGTCACCGCGCTTGCCGACGCCGCTGACGAAGCGCGCGGCCTGGCCCTGGGGGTGGCGGACTACATCACCAAACCGGTGAACCCAGACTTGCTGCACACCCGTGTACGAACACAGTTGGAGTTGCAACGTTACCGCCGCAACCCCGTGTTGCTGGACGTGATGGCGCATGTGCCGAATGGCCGCACCCAGTCGCTGCTGGTGGTGGACGACGTTCCTGAAAATATCCACGAACTGCTGGAAGCGCTGAAAGACACCTATCGCATTCAGGTGGCCAATACGGGCGCACGCGCGCTTGAAATCGTCAACGGCCCTTCGCCGCCAGATCTGGTACTGCTGGATGTGATGATGCCGGGCATGGATGGCTACGAGGTTTGCCGCCGAATCAAGGACACGCCAGCTGGCAACCGCATTCCAGTGATCTTCGTTACCGTGGTGGATGCCGTGAGTGACAAGGTTCGCGGGTTCGAGCTGGGGGCGGCAGACTACATCACCAAGCCCTTTGACATTGACGAGGTGCATGCCCGCGTGCGCACTCATCTGGAGTTGGCCCGGCTGAGGCGTTTCCTTGAGGACTTGGTGGCGCAGCGTACCGCGCTACTGCAGGTGAGCGAGGAGAAGTACCGAATTCTGGCGCAGCGCGATTCGCTCACTGGCTTGCCCAACCGGGCACTGTTTGCGGAACTGCTTCAGCATGCAGTGCAACACGCCGAGCGCAGTGCAACGCAGTTCGCTCTGCTGTCGCTGGACTTGGACAACTTCAAGACCATCAACGAAAGCCTGGGCCACAGCCGTGGCGACCGCCTGCTGGTGGAGGTGGCCAAGCGTCTGCAGGGCTTGATGCCTGAAAGCGACACCATTGCACGCATCGGTGGCGATGAGTTCGACATCATTCTGGAGCGGCGCGAAGGCACACCCTGGGTTGACCTGATGGCGCAGCGCATGATTGACGCGCTGGCCGAGCCCATAGAGCTGGACGGGCAGAGCATCTACGTGGGCATGAGCATAGGCATAGCCCTATACCCAGCCGACGGTACCGACCCAGAGACATTGCAAAGCCATGCCGACGCCGCGCTGCACCAGGCCAAGGCGCAGGGCAGGGGCGTGCTGCGGTTTTTCTCGCCGGAGCTTTCCAGCCGTGCGCGCAGCCGACTGACGCTGGAGGCAGACCTGCGCCAGGCCATTGAGCGGCAGGAACTGGTGCTGCACTACCAGCCGCAGATCGACCTGCAAACCGGGCGCATTGTGGGCCTGGAGGCGTTGGTGCGCTGGCAGCATCCCGTTCGCGGCATGGTGCCGCCGGGTGAGTTCATTGCATTCGCCGAGGAAAGCGGCCTGGTGGTGCGCATTGGCGACTGGGTGCTGCAAGAGGCCGCTCGTCAAATAAGTGCCTGGACTGCCGCAGGCTTAGCACCGCCGCAGGTGGCTGTCAATGTCTCCGCGGTGCAATTGAGCCGTGGCCATTTGCTGGAGGCTGTGCAGCACTGTCTGGCCGCCAGCGGAATTGCCCCACAGCAGCTGGAGCTTGAAATCACCGAGAGCTTCATCATGCTCGACCGAGACCGCTCTCTGCAGTCGCTGGCCGAACTCAAGGCGCTCGGGGTGCGTCTTTCGATCGATGACTTTGGCACAGGCTATTCATCCCTGGCCTACCTCCAGCAGTTGGAGGTGCACAAGCTCAAGGTGGACATGTCTTTTGTGCGCGACATGACGACTAACCGGGGCAACGCGTCGATTGTTCGCGCAGTGGTTGCAATGGGGCATAGCCTGGGGCTGGAGGTGGTTGCTGAAGGCGTGGAAACGCCCGACCAGGCGGGCCACCTGCGGCGTTTGCATTGCAACGCCATGCAGGGCTACCTCGTCAGCAGGCCCTTGCCTGCCGAGCAGATGACCGCATTCATGCAAACCTTCGCGCCGTTGCCGGTTGACACCTGGCACTAGGTGCTGTCAGGCGGAGCGTGCCCTCAGTGCCGCTCCAGCTTGCGGTATACGGTGGCCCGACTGATGCCTAAAGCGCGAGCAGCCACAGCGACGTTGCCCCCTGCCTCTTCCACGGCGCGGCGGATGAGCGCGCTTTCCACTTCCCTCAACGGAACCCCCATGGCGTGTTTAGCGTTTGTACGTGTCGGGTGCCCCTGGCCGTTGCCCTGCAAGGCCAGTACCTGAAGGCGCAAACCGCACCAGAGCGGGACTTCGGTGGCGCCTCGCCCTGCGCGTGCGGCGTCGAAAAGCACATCCGTCGGTACGGCAAACACGTCATCACAATGCGGCCACGGCGCACCCGGAATCAACGTGAGCATTTCCATGGCGGCGCGGTTGGCCGCGGTGATGCGGCCATCGGCGTCCACGCCGACCAGCCCATCACCGTCTTCTCCAAGCACGCGGCCAGGCCAATGCAGGCGCAGCAACAAGGGGTGAGGCTGTGCCAGAGTCAAGGCGTTTTCGATGCTGCGAGCCGCCTGGGCGACCAGGTGCTTGAGTGCCGGGCGCTCGGGCACGTCAACGCCGGTCAAATCCAGCATCCCAGCGCAACGGCCGTCCGGCCCAAATACCGGGGCGCCCGCACAGCTGTAAACAGCGGTGTCGTCGAAAAAATGTTCGCCACGGTGCAGCCAGACGGGGTGCCCGTCGGTCAGGGTGGTGCCTATGGCTGTTGTTCCTACAGCCGCTTCCGACAGGTCAACCCCGACGCGGGCGATTGCCGTGGCACGCCGGTCCTGTCTGTCCACTGGGCCGTTCACGTCAATCACCAAGCCGCGCGCGTCGGTGAGGATCGCGAAATACCGTGTGTCGGCCATTGCCCTGGCCAGTGAGCGTATCACCGGCGCTGCTGCATGCAGCAAGGGCTGGTTGGCCTCGATGGCTCGGTGCATATCGGCGGCGGACACCGCGTCGAACACCACCCGCTGTTGCGGTTGCTGTCCTCTGGAAAGGCAGCGCCGCCATGACTGCTCTATCCAGGGCTGGACCCAGGGCGTGGCCGAGGGCGCCCGTTCAGCAAGGACTGCACGCCTTGCCTGCGCAATGCTATCAAGACGGTCTTTGCGGCCAACTGGTGCGGCCTCGCCTTGGAATACGGTGGTGCGTACGGTGCTCATGTGGGGCTTGTCTGTGCTTTGCCTGGACCGTTCTTGGGTTCAATCGCTGCCGATGTTGCCGCGCAAACGCCTGTCAGAACATTAGAGCAGTGTTTCAATTTGAGAATATGTTTTTGATTTCATAGCCGACTAGGGATAACCCTGAATACATCGGCGCGTGGTGATCCAACAATGGCTATGCACAAACCTTCATAGGCAAGGCGCGCCAACGGGCTTGCCGCTACCCAACAGGAGACCCACATGCAGAAAGTCCTGCACATCAACCCGGACAAATGCACCGGCTGTTTGCAGTGCGAAATGGCCTGTTCTTTCGAGAACTACGGCACCTACGCCACGTCCAAGTCGCGCATCAAGGTCTTCGACTTCCACCACACGGGCAAAAAGGTGCCCTACACCTGCACGCAGTGCGACGAGGCCTGGTGCCTGCACGCCTGCCCGGTGGAGGCCATCACCGTGGACAAGATCACCGGCGCCAAGGTGGTGAACGAAACCACCTGCGTGGGCTGCAAGGTCTGCACCATTGCCTGCCCGTTCGGCACGGTCAACTACGTGCAAGAGACCGGCAAGGTCCAGAAGTGCGACCTGTGCGGCGGAGACCCGGCCTGTGCCGATGCCTGCCCGACCGGCGCCATCACCTTCATCGACGCCAACTGGACCGGCATCGACAAGATGAAACAGTGGGCTGACAAGCTCGGCAACCAGGCCGCCGCCTGATACTGAAGGAGAAATGACATGTCCTGGGCTGGAAAAATCCTTCGCGTCAACCTGACTGCGGGCACCGTCAAATCGGAGCCGTTGAACATGGACTGGGCGCGCGCCTACATCGGCTCGCGCGGGCTGGGCAGCAAGTACCTGGTGGAAGAGGTCGATCCCAAGGTCGATCCGCTGTCCGCCGACAACAAGCTCATCTGGGCCACCGGCCCGCTGACGGGCACCATGGCCTCCACCGGTGGCCGCTACACCGTCATCACCAAAGGGCCGCTTACCGGCGCCATTGCCTGCTCCAACTCGGGCGGCTACTGGGGTGCCGAGCTGAAGATGGCTGGCTGGGACATGATCATCTTCGAGGGCAAGTCGCCCAAGCCGGTGTATCTGTACGTCAACGACGATGTGGCCGAGTTGCGCGATGCTTCCCACCTGTGGGGGCAGACCGTGTGGAAGACTGAGGAGATCCTCAAGACCAGCCTGCAGGACCCATTGCTGCGCGTGTCCAGCATTGGCGCGGCGGGCGAGAACCAGGTGCTCTACGCAGCCATCGTGAACGACCTGCACCGTGCGGCAGGCCGTTCCGGCGTGGGTGCCGTGGCTGGCAGCAAGAACCTCAAGGCCATTGCCGTGCGCGGCACCAAGGGTGTGGGCAACGTGCGCGACCCGAAGGCTTTCATGGCCGCCACCAAGGCTGCCAAGAAGGTGCTGGCCGAAAACGGTGTGACCGGCCAGGGCCTGCCCACCTACGGCACCCAGGTGCTGATGAACGTGATCAACGAGGTGGGCGCGCTGCCCACCCGCAACCACCGCGACGTGCAGTTCGAAGGCGCCAAGGACATCTCCGCCGAGGCCATGGCCACGCCGCGCGCCACCGACGGCAAGAAGCACCTGGTGACCAACCAGGCCTGTTTCGGTTGCACCATCGCCTGCGGGCGCATCAGCAAGATCGACGAGAGCCACTTCAGCGTGC
>CAMLOF010000098.1 GCA_946481585.1 uncultured Macromonas sp.
CGCCCAGGCTGTGGCTGAGCGAGTGCACGCAGCCCAGCCCTTTCTGGAAGGCCATGGCACCCTGCATGCTCGCGCTCATCATGTGCAGGCGGGCCTCGCGGTCCTGTCCGTTGCGGGTGGCCCGTTCGATGTGGGCCCACCCGCGCTCCAGACCGTCCAGTGCGATGCCGTCTGCTGGCGGGTTGAAGGCTGCGGCCATGAAGGTTTCCATGCAGTGGGCAATGGCATCCATGCCTGTGGCCGCCGTCAGCATGGGCGGCAGGCCCAGTGTGAGTTCGGGGTCGAGCAGGGCGGTCTTGGGCACCAGGTGCCAGCTGTGGAAGCCCAGCTTGCGCCCATCGTCCACGATGATGATGGCGCCGCGCGCCACTTCACTGCCGGTTCCTGCCGTGGTGGGAATGGCGATCAGCGGGGGCACGCTGTCGGTGATGCGCGGCGAGCCGCCTTCGATGGTGGCGTAGGTCTTGAGCGGCCCTTCGTGCGCCACGGCAATGGCCACGCCCTTGGCGCAGTCTATGCTGCTACCACCGCCCAGCGCGATCAGGCCGTCGCAACCCTGTGCCTGGTAGATGGCTGCTGCGGCACGCACGGCGGCCTCGGTCGGGTTGGATGGCGTCTGGTCGAACACGGCATGGGGCAGGGGGCTGCCGCCCTGGGCCAATGCCGTGGTGGCCCGCTCCAGCAGGCCAGCGGCCTTGACGCCCACGTCGGTCACGATGAGCGGCTTGCTCATGCCGGTGCGCTCGCATTCGCCGCGCAGCAGGGCAATGGCGCCAAAGTCGATCTGGATGTTGGTGACGTAAAGAATCTGCGACACGTTTGTCTCCTGTGGTTTTGTGGGGTCCGTCGTGTTCGCACAATATAAGAGTTGCCATGCTCAAAATGGTGTGAGCAAGGCGACAGCACGATTGGCGACAATGCGGGGCATGAATTCACACGTGAACCCCCGCGCGCTGTTGACGACGCAGATGCGCGGTGTCATTGACCGCATGGCTCGCGCTGGCCGCCCGCCGATGCATTGCCTGTCTCCCGAGCAGGCCAAGGCCTTTTACGAGGCAGGCGCTGGCGTGCTGGACATACCGCCTCACAAGATGGCGCGCGTCGAAGCGCTGAGCATTCCCACCCGCGACGGCGCCCGGTTGCATGCGGAACTGGTCGTACCCCACCAGACACACCAAGAGTCCGGCAGCGGGTGGCCGGTATTGCTGTACCTGCACGGTGGAGGCTTTACCGTGGGCAGCGTGGCCACGCACGCCAGCCTGTGCCGCCACCTCGCCCACCTGGCGCATTGCGCTGTGGTGTCGGTGGACTACCGGCTAGCACCCCAGCACAAGTTTCCCACGGCGGTGAACGACGCCTGGGACAGCCTGCAATGGTTGCATGCCCATGCCGCGTCTCTGGGGCTGGACGCGCAGCGCATCGCCGTGGGTGGTGACAGTGCCGGGGGCACCCTTTCCATCGTGTCGGCCTTGCAGGCGCGCGACGCAGGCTTGCCGCTGTGCCTGCAAATGCTGTTTTACCCAGGTTGTGCCGCCCATCAGGACACACCATCGCACCGCACCTTCGCGCACGGCTTTGTGCTGGAGGAACCCAGCATCACGTGGTTTTTCAGTCAGTACCTCAACAGCCAGGCTGAGCGCGACGACTGGCGTTTCTCGCCGTTGAACGCGCCAGAGCTGGAAGGTGTCGCACCGGCGTGGATCGGCCTGGCCGAGTGCGACCCGCTGGTGGATGAGGGGGTGATGTTCGCCGACCGCCTGCGCATGGCTGGCGTGCCGGTCGATATTGAGATTTACCGGGGTGTGACGCACGAATTCATCAAGATGGGCCGCGCCATCCCCGAGGCGCTGCAAGCCCATCAGGCTGCCGCCCGCGCCTTGCGGCAGGCATTTGACGGCGTCCAATGACCTTGGCGCCAGGCAGCAGGTGATGAGCGGCAACCCATGAGCGGAAACTACTGGCGCCTGCCTGCGGCCACCCCGGCAGCCGCACACGTGCAACTGCCGTTGGGGCAGGTCACGGCCTTGCTGGAAAAGCTGGGGCTATCAGGCCGCCATGCAGTGGCTGAGGACCTGCTGCGCATCGTTGGTGCGCACGTGCCCATGGCCCAGTGCACCATCTTCTCTTACGAAGGACAGTCACCGCCACGCCTGGTGGCCGTGGGTGACCGTTCACGTACGGCGCGCTTGCCCAGTATTGCGCAGGACTACGTGACGCGCTTTCACCGCTTGGACGGCAGCCGCCTCGTCATGGAGGCGGAACTGGAACAGGCCCGCCGCGCCAGCGCCGCGCACCCTCACATCCTGCTGCACCGGCAGCGCCCGCAGGACATTACCCACCCCGAATACCGCGAGGTCTGCTACGAATGGCCGCGCGTGGCCGAGCGGTTGGCCATTTTGGCGCTATACGACGGCTGGCGTTGGCTGTCGGTGAACTTTTACCGAGGCGTGGAGCACGGCCCGCTGGACGATGCTGCTCTGCGCACGATGGAAGCCCTGGCGCCGCTCGTCATGCACGCGGTGCGCCTGCACTACGCTGGGCAGCTGTTCGATGCCGATCTGGCGGAGTGGCTGCTGGCCCGCCTGCACCGGCGCTACCCGGCCCTGACCAAACGCGACCTGGATGTGCTGCGCGCCTTGCTGGCAGGCCTGGAGACGGAAGCGCTGGCACAGCGGCTGGGCTTGGAGCTGTCCAGCGCACGCACCTACCTCAAGCGCGTGTACCGCAAGCTGGGCATTGGCAGCCAGCGGGAGTTGCTGGGCCTGCTGGTGCAGCCCGACGGTGTAGAGCCCCCACCGGCCTGAAGCGCGGGGAAAGCCTCTCAGTACTGGCTCTTGGGCAGGCGCACCACCATGCCGTCCAGCTCTTCCTTGAGCGGGATCTGGCAGCTCAGTCGGCTGCCTGGCTCGCGCGCACTGGCTGCGAAGTCGAGCATGGAATCCTCGTCGGCCACCATGTCGGGCAGGCGCGTGGTCCATGGTGCGTCGATCATCACGTGACAGGTGGCGCAGGTGAGCAAGCCGCCGCAGTCGCCCTCAATGCCTTTGAGGTTGGCCTGGATGGCGGCCTGCATGAGTGAGATGCCGGTGGGCGCAGTGATGTCGGTCGCTAGGCCGTCGGCGTGGACGAAATGGATGCGGATGTCGGGCATGGTGGTTCAGAAAACAGAGAAGTATTCGCGGCGGTCCCAGTCCATTCTCGCCTGTGCCTGGGCCGACGCATCGCTGGCGGCCAGGGCTTGGTCAAGTCGCGCCAGTTCGGCGCGCTTGACGCGCACCATGTGGTTGACTATCGCATCACCCAGGTCCTCGCGCAGCCATTCAGCGCCGGACAGGGCCGACAGGGCTTCGTCCAGGCTGGCGGGCAGGCGTGTGGCGTGGTCTTCGGCGTAAGGGGTGTCAGCAGCGCGCCCGGGGTGCGGGCGCTGGTCCAGGCCGCGCGCGCCCGCATGTACTTGCGATGCGAGGTAGAGGTAGGGGTTGGCCAGCGGTTCGCCCGCACGGTTTTCAATGCGCGTGGCGGCGTCACCAGGCCCTTGGCCGATGACCCGCAGCATGGCGCCCCGGTTGTCGCGGCCCCAGAGCACGTGCTGCGGCGCCATCACGCTGCCCTGGTAGCGGGCGTAGCCGTTGGCGGTGGGGCTGGCGAAGGCCGCCATGTCGCGGGCGTGGGCCAGCAGCCCGCCCAGGTAATGCACGCCGGTGGCTGACAGCAGGCTGGCGGCTTCCATCGGGTCGGGGTGGGGCGCTTCGGGAATCAACAGGTTGGTGCCGGTGTTCAAGTCCACCAGCGACTGGTGCAGGTGCCAGCCGCTGCTGATGACCTGCGGGAACGGCGGGCGGCACATGAAGGTGGCGTGGTATCCCGCACGGTGCAGCGCCTGCTTCACTGCAGATCGGAACAGCACCATATGGTCGGCAGAAGTGAGCGCGTCTGTGGGGCCAAAGACGGCTTCCACCTGGCTGGGGCCCAGCTCGATTTCCAGCGAGGTCAAGGGCAAGTCGAGCGCCTGCGCTGTGCGCTGCACAATGCGCAGCGCGGGTTCCGCCATGTCAAACCACTGCTCTGTCAGGTGGTTGAAGCCGGGGTGCAGCAAACGAACGGCGGGCGCCTCACCGGGCCAGCTGGCGTCTTGCGGCAGGGGCAGTTCGCCTTCGCGGCGGTAGATGTGGAACTCCACTTCCAGCCCGGTACGTAGGCCCATGCCACGTTCCAACAGGCGTTGCAGCGCGCGCCGGGCCTGGTGGCGCGGGTCCAGCTCTATGGGTTGACCGTTCGTGAAGTGCGCTTGGCACAGCACCCAGCCGGTGCTTTCCGCCCAGGGCAGGACCTTGAAGGTGGTGGGGTCAGGCACCATTACCACGTCGGCCGCGCCGCCAAAGCCTTCCGGCGCCTCGCCGTTGTTCTGGAACACGGGGTATGCCGTGCGGTGCGAACTGTCCTTCAGCAGCAGCGTTCCCACCATGTTCACGCCGTTGCGCAGGGCAGAAATGGCTGCGCTGGCCACCAGTGTCTTGCCGCGCAGTACGCCGTGCAGATCGGCCCAGGCGAAGCGCACCAACTCCAAACCTTCCTCGCGGATACGGCGCTCCACCTCGCCGCACGCGGCGTGCTGTGTGTCGCTCCAGAGCCGGTGGCGGTCAACGAAACGCTGGCCGCTGTTGCTGGCGGTGGTGGGGCTCGTGTTCGGGTGTCGCATGGGCTCAGGCATTGGCGGGTTCGCTGGCTTGGCGCCACGGCGCGCCGTCGCGCTTGGTGGCGTCCACCTTGCGCCAGTGCGCGTCCCATGCATCGGCTGGGGCAATGCTGTCCACGGTGGAGGGGCCTTGCATGGCCGCGGCCTGCTCGGGCGCCAGAACCATGGGCGGTGTGCCGCCTGCCTGCACCGTTTCAATCGCCTTGATCAGCAAGCGGCGGTAGGCCATGATGCCTTTGTCAGACGTGCCCAGGTGCTCGCGTGTGCGGTCCTGGATGGGGCCGGGCGACTCGACCGCCCACTGGTCGTGCACGTTGATGTCCTGACCCATGCCGGTGTAGGTTTCGGAGAGTTGTTCGTCCGCGTTGAAACCCCAGTCGTTGTGGCGGCCGACGCGGGGTTTGTAGTCGGGCAGGGTGTAGAGCGCCAGGCGCTGCTCGCGCATCTGCGCTTTGTTCAAAGGTTCGCGGAACCCTGTGAAGATGGCATACCAGTAGCAGTGCGTGTCGTCCACGGGCACGTGCCATTGGGTGATGGTGATGTCAGCCGACAAGGGGATGACGAAGGCTTGCGGGAATACCTGGTTGGTAACGCGCACGTGGGTGAGTTGCTCGTTCAGGTGGCGCAGAGCAATGAGCTGCAGGCCGTGGTCGGCGGGGTTCACGTGGATCTCGGGACGGCCGAACTCGCGCAACACCTTGGTCATGGGCCAGTCAGACCCGGCTGAAGCGCCGCGGAACTGCTTGCCGTAGCTGGTCTCCAGCGACTCGTCCTGAAAGTAGCGGTGCAGGTAAGACGCGTGTGCGGGGTCGATGCCCACCTCCAGCGCCTGCAGCCAGTTGCAGTCCAGCCAGCCCTTGAAGGCGAATGTGTGGGTGTTGGGGGCGGTGAAGCAGTCGAAAGCCGGAAAGGGTGCGGGCTCCTGGCTTTCCGGGCCCATCCAGGCAAATAGGATGCCGCTTTTCTCCACCACCGGGTAGCTGCGCTGGCGCACGCGCTGGCACAGCGTGCTGCCTTCCGGCTCTGCCGGAGTTTCGGTGCAGTGGCCGTGGGCGTTGAACTTCCAGCCATGGAAGGGGCAACGCACGCCGTCGCCCTCGTGGCGGCCAAAGGCCAGGTCTGCGCCACGGTGGGGGCAGTCACGGTCCAGCAGGCCCCAGCGGCCCTGGTCGTCCTTGAACAGCACCAGGTCCTGGCCCAGCAGGCGAACTGCCTTCATGGGGCGTTTGGCCATGCGCGGGTCAAGCGCCGGGTCGAACTCGTCAACCAATGCCACGGGCTGCCAGTAGTGCCGCAGCAGCTGGCCGCCAGGGGTGCCTGCGCCCACGCGGGTGATGAGTTCGTTCTGTTCAGCCTTCATGTCTCGTCCTGCCAAATAGGATTGTGTACCAAAAAAGTAAAACGGTATACCGTTTCAAAAATCCAGTGTACAGTACCCGCCATGAGCGTGCAAGAAACCGTTTTGATGCAACTGCGCGACCGCATCCTGCGGGGCGATTTCGCGCCCGGCCAGCGCTTGGCCGAGCAACAACTGGCTGAACAACTGGGTGCCTCGCGCACTCCCGTGCGCGCCGCGCTGGCCACGCTGGAGCAGGAGGGGCTGGTCGAGTCCAACGACACCGGCGGCTACTTGGTACGGCAGTACACCGCGCAGGAAGTGAGCGACGCCATTGCCGTGCGCGGCCATCTGGAAGGCATGGCCGCGCGCCTGGTTGCCGAGCACGGCGTGCCTCGCCAGTTGCAGGCCCAACTGCAGGCCTGCCTGGATGAAGGCGACCAGGTGCTGGCCGCCAACCCGCTCACGCTGGAAAGCTACGCAGCGTACGCAGACATGAACGACCGCTTCCACGCCTTCATTCTGGAAGCCAGCGGCAACCGCGCGCTGCAAAGGGCCGTGGCCATGAACGACAAGCTGCCCTTCGCGCCCGCGTCTGCCATGCTGCCCATGCAGGGCACCCTGGCGCTGGACCGTGACTGGATGCTCTACGCACACCGCCAGCACCACATGCTTTTTGACGCGCTACGCGCAGGGCAGGGCGCGCGCGCTCAGGCCCTGGCGGTGGAGCACACCGAAGTAGCGCAGATGAACATGCGCATGGCCCTGGAGCGTCGCACCGAGGCCGAACAGGTGCTGCCCGCCATACGGCTCGTCGTGGGGCGTTGAGCGGGGTAACCGCGTGCCGCCTGCATGTTGTCTGCGGGCCTTAAACTTTCGACCATGAAGCTCTACAACTACTTCCGTTCGGGCACGTCCTTCCGCGTGCGCATCGCACTCAACCTCAAGGGTTTGCCTTACGAGTACGTGTCGGTGCATCTGGCCAAGGGCGAACACCGGCAGGACGCCTACCGCGCCGTCAGCCCCGACACGCTGGTGCCCGTGCTCGACCTGCAAGGCGACCCCGAACAGGCGATGCTGAGTCAGTCCATGGCCATCATCGAATACCTGGACGAGACCCACCCCGAACCTGCGCTGCTGCCCGCCGATGCGCTGGGGCGTGCCCGTGTTCGCGCGCTGGCACAGACCGTGGCCTGCGAGATCCATCCCATCAACAACCTGCGCATCCTCAAATACCTGGGGGGAACGCTGGGCCTGAGCGAACAGCAGCGTGCCGACTGGTACAACCACTGGGTGTTGGAAGGGCTGCAGTCCTACGAGCGCCGCCTGCAGGACCTCCAGAAAGAGCGTGCCGCCGCAGGCCTGCCACCCTCGGTGTACTCCTATGGCAGCACACCCACCCTGGCCGACTGCTGCCTGGTGCCGCAGGTCATCAATGGCCAGCGCTTTGGCTTGAAGTACGAAGGCCTGCCGTTGACCATGGCTGTCTTCGACGCCTGCATGAAGCTCGACGCCTTCCAGAAGGCGCATCCGCGCAACTGCCCTGACTTCGAGGCCTGATCGCGTGCAGGACTTGATGGTTGCCGGCACGCATTGGCCGGCAGGCGTGCGCGCCGCGTTTACCACCCGCAACGGCGGTGTGTCGGCACCGCCATTCAGCAGCTGGAACCTGGGTGACCACGTGGGCGATGCGCCCGACGCCGTTGCTGAAAACCGCAGGCGCCTGGCCGAGCGTTTGCATGCTCGGCCCGTGTTTTTGCAACAGGTGCATGGCTGCGATGTGTTGCCTGTGACCGTTGACGCAGCCGACCAGAGCGTGGCCGATGCCTGCTGGACGAGCGAGCCCGGCGTAGCCTGTACCGTGATGGTGGCTGACTGTCTTCCGCTGCTCTTCAGCACTGCGGACGGTACCAGCGTGGCAGCCGTTCACGCCGGGTGGCGCGGCCTGGTGGGCCAGGGCGGCATCGGTGTCATCGAATCGCTTTGCCGCGACTGGCCTGGCGCGCAGTTACCAGCACAGCGTGAGCATGTGCAGGTGTGGCTCGGGCCTTGCATCGGTCCAACAGCATTCGAGGTGGGTGAAGACGTGCGCTCAGCTTTCATTGAGCACGACCCCAATGCCGCTCGCCACTTTCAGGCCCAAGGCAGCAGCGCTGGGCCGAAGTACCTGTGCAACCTGCCAGCCCTTGCGCGAGACAGGCTGGCCCGCCTGGGCATCACGGCCATCCATGGAAACGATGGTTCCGAGCCGTGGTGCACCGTGAGCAACCCGTCACTTTTCTTCTCGCACCGGCGCGACGCTGCCCGCCTCGGCAGCACCGGGCGCATGGCCGCCTGCATCTGGCGAGTCTGAAGCTGCCGTCTCAGCCGCCTTCGCGGCATCGTACTTGCGCTGCTTGCGGCTGATGAAATAAAGAATCAGCGAGACTGGCACGAAACCGTAAAGAATCAGCGTCACAATGGCACCCAGGATGGTGCCGTTGGCGCTGAAGGCTTCTGCAAGGGCCATCAGCACGGCCACGTAAACCCAGCCCAAAACCACGAGATACATGTGTTAACGTTCGGTCATGTGTGAGAGAAATGTTGGTCTCGTCAGCCGGCCGCAATGCAAAGGCCCCAAACTGACAACCAGACACCCATATTGTGGGCCCCTTGCCGGTTGCCCGCATGAACTTTTCGGAGACAAACATGACCTCTGACAATCCCTGGCTGCAGTCCGCCCAGCAGTTCCAGCAGTCGGCCATGCAGCAATGGACGCAGATGCTGCAGTCCGCGCAGGCGTCCGGTACGCCCACCCCCAGTTTTGCCCTGCCCAGCGGCGCCAACCTCTCAGAGCTGTTCGGCAAGATCACCGGTCAGCCCGTGAAGTTCGACCCCGAAAAGTGGGTCGAGATCCAGCAGACCTACATGAAGGATCTGGCCGAGCTGTGGAACCAGGGCCTGCAGGTCAAGCCGCCGAAGGACCGCCGCTTTGCGTCGGAAGCCTGGAACAACAACCCCATGGCGGCGTTTTCGGCAGCGGCCTACCTGCTCAACGCCCGCACCCTCATGGCCATGGCCGAAGCGGTGGATGCCGACGCCAAGACCAAGGCCCGCGTCAGCTTTGCGGTGCAGCAGTGGATAGACGCCAGCGCACCCAGCAACTTCATGGCCTTCAACGCTGAAGCGCAGAAAAAGGCGCTGGAAACGCAGGGCGAAAGCATCTCCAAGGGCATACAGAACCTGCTCAACGACATGAAGCAGGGGCAGGTGTCCATGACGGACCAGAACGCCTTTGAGGTGGGCCGCAACGTGGCCACCAGCGAAGGCCAGGTGGTGTTCGAAAACGAACTCTTCCAGTTGCTGGAATACAAGCCGCTCACCGCCAAGGTGTACGAGCGTCCGTTCCTGCTGGTGCCGCCTTGCATCAACAAGTTCTACATCCTCGACCTGCAGCCCGAGAACTCGCTCATCCGCT
>CAMLOF010000099.1 GCA_946481585.1 uncultured Macromonas sp.
TACAGCGTGCCCACGGTGACGATCACGGGTCACGTGGGGGGCAACTACGAGGCGGTGGCCTACGTGGGCGCGGTGAGCACCGATGTGGATTCGGAACCCGGCGATGCCCAGGCCGCCATGGCGCTGGCCGAAGGGGCTGCGGCGTCCGGCGTGGCGCTGCTCACCTTTGCCACCGGGGCCGATGCGCTGGACCCCGGCACCTTCCGCTTCGCCAACCCGTCCGTGGCCGCGCCCACGGTGAGCGGCCTGGCGGGCGGTGAATCGCTCAACTGGGCTTTGCTGGGCAACACCTTGCAGGCCACCACCAGCGGCGGCGACACGCTGGTGCTCACCCTGTCGGGTGCCACGGCCAACAGCGTGTACGTCACGGCCACGCTCAACGGCAACGTGCTGCACGCGGGCGATTCGGTGACCGTGGGCAACGTGGCTATCGATGTGAACGATACTGACGGCGACCTGGCCCAGGGCATCGTCAACCTCACCATTGCAGACGTGACGCCCAGCGTGGTGTTCACCAGCGTGGTGGCCAGCACCACAACGCCGGGCGACGTATACACCGGCCAGTGGACGGCAAACCAGAGCGTGGACGCAACGCTGCCGGTGGTCAACGCCATCAACGTGCTGGGCGCCACGGTGGACGGCCAGCCCGCCACCGCCACGCTGACCAACTACAACCCCAATACCGGGCTGGGCAGCGGCACACTCACCACCAGCAGTTTGTCGATCCCGTTCAACTTCACGCTCAATGCCGACGGCACCTACGCGGTGCAGCTGGCCGAAGCCACCAAGCAGATCATCATCACCCAGGGCGACTACACGGGTTCCGCACCGCCTTCGGGGCCGGTGACGGAATACGTCATCACCTACTACGACGCAGCCACGCAGACCACGGTGACGGCCACGGCCTCGTCGGTGCCTGCGGGCACACCCGTGACGCTGGTGGGCTTTGGCGCCACGCCCGGTGCGGTGACGACCTTCAACGCCGTGACCACGGGCGGCGGCGTGAACGCATCGTCCGACGGCATAGGCGTGAGCAGCAACGTGCTGGAAAGCTACGTCACGCAAAGCGGCAACACCACCGAGGCGCTGCGCTACAACCCCAGCGGGCAGGTGGGTTCGGTCACGCTGGAGTTCACCGGCCAGGGGGCCAACGCCTTTGGCGGCAGCAAGACGGACGTGCTCTACATCACCGTGCGTGGCGAGGCCGCCGGGCAGACGCAGACCATCCTGCTCGACAGCCGTTATGGCGACTTCATCGTCAACGCCAATGGCACGCTCACCCCCATCACCAGCACACCCTACGCGGGCCAGACCGCGCTGCAGAGCTACACCATTCCCACGCCTGAGGGCTGGACCAGCATTGCCGACGTGGAGGTGACGCCGGGCTTCCACACCGACGGCGACAAGACCTACACCACCGACCTGAAGCTGGGCTTTGGCTTCACCACCACGGCCACGGTCACGGTGGACATGCCGGTGCAGATCGACTTCCAGGCCACGGTGACCGACGCTGACGGCGACCCGGCCACCAGCCTGTTCTCGCTGGTCACCTACACCGGCAACGCCATCACAGGCACGGGCGGGGCCGACCTCATCAGCGGCACGGCGGGCATGGACACCGTGCAGGCTGGCGCGGGCGACGACCTGCTGCTGACCAGCCCCGCCGCAGATGTTCTGTCGGGTGGCGAGGGGCAGGACACCGTGGCCTACAGCCTGGCCGCCGCCAGCATGGTGGTGGACCTGGGCACCGGCACGGCCAGCACGCTGGAAGGCGGCAGCAGCGTGACGGACACGCTGTCGTCCATCGAAAACGTGACCGGCTCGGCCTTTGACGACGTGCTCACCGGCAGCTCGGGCAGCAACGTGCTGGACGGCGGATTGGGCGACGACGTGCTGGCGGGTGCGGGCGGGTTTGACACCGCCTCTTACGCCAGCGCCGGTGCGGGCGTGACGGTGGACCTGGGCGGCCAGGGCGATGCCACGCCCGACACCTTCGGCGGCGCGGGCAGCGACACGCTTTCCAGCATCGAAGGCGTGGCGGGTTCCGACTTCAGCGACGACCTGCGTGGCGACGCTGGCGGCAACACCATCAGCGGCGGCGCGGGGGACGACCTCATCACCGGCGGGCTGGGCGACGACGTGCTCACCGGTGGCGAAGGCAGCGACACCTTCGACTACAACGAAGGCGAAGCCGGGCACGACGTGATCACCGACTTCACGCTGGCGCACGTGGATGATGGCGGCGATTCACTGGACTTCACCGACATGCTGACGGGAGATGAGTTCACGCCCGAATCCCTGGCTGACCACCTGAGCTTTGCCAGCAACGGCAATGGCGGCACGATCATCGGCATCCACCCCAGCGGTGTGGAAGGCAGCGCGCCGGTGCAGACCATCAGCCTGGAAAACGTCAGCCTGCTCGACCTGCAGGCCTACGCCGGGAGCGACAGCGAGGTGGAGATCATTCGCAAGCTGCTGGACAACGGCAACCTGCGCAACCGCGCGGGTTGAGCGGGCGCGGGCAGATCAGGTGATAGTGCCCAGCGCCCAGGGCACGAACTCGTTCTGCCCGTAGCCGTGCACCTCGCTGCGCGTGCGCTCGCCAGAAGCCACCGCCAGCATCTGCGCAAAGATGCGCTCGCCCACGGCGGCCACGGTGTCGTGGCCGTCCACGATGCCGCCGCAGTCGATGTCGATGTCGTCGGACTGGCGCTGCCACAAGGCGCTGTTGGTGCCCAGCTTGAGCGAGGGCGTGGGCGCGCAGCCGTAGGCCGAGCCGCGCCCGGTGGTGAAGCAGATGAGGTTGGCGCCGCCCGCCACCTGGCCGGTGGCGGATACGGGGTCGTAGCCGGGCGTGTCCATGAAGACGAAGCCGCTGCTGCGCACCGGCTCGGCGTATTCGTACACGGCCATGAGCGGGGAGGTGCCGCCCTTGGCGATGCCGCCCAGGGACTTTTCGAGCACGGTGGTGAGCCCGCCTGCCTTGTTGCCTGCTGAAGGGTTGTTGTCCATGGCCGCGCCGTGGCGCGCGCAGTGCGCTTCCCACCAGCGTATGCGGTCCACCAGCTTCTGGCCCACTTCGGGCGTGTGCGCGCGCCGGGTGAGCAGGTGTTCGGCGCCGTAGATTTCGGGGGTTTCCGACAGGATGGCCGTGCCGCCGTGGCGCACCAGCAGGTCCACCGCCGCGCCCAGGGCCGGGTTGGCCGAGATGCCGGAATAGCCGTCGGACCCGCCGCATTGCAGACCCACCACCAGGTGGCTGGCGGGCACCGGCTGGCGCTGCACCGCGTTGGCCTGGGGCAGCAGGGTGCGCACCTGTTCCACGCCGCGCGCCACGGCCTTGGCGGTGCCGCCCGCGTCCTGGATGTTGAAGCTCTTCAGCCGGGCGCCGCTGGCCTGGCCTGCCAGTCCTTCGCTCTCGATCCACTGGTCGATCTGGTTGGTCTCGCAGCCCAGCCCCACCACCAGCACGGCGGCAAAGTTGGCGTGCCGTGCGTAGCCTGCCAGCGTGCGGCGCAGCACGGCCAGGCCCTCGCCGCGCGCGTCAATGGCGCAGCCTTCGCCGTGGGTCAGCGCCACCACGCCATCCACTTGCGGGTAGTCGCGCAGCGCCTCGGGGTGGATGTCGCGGCGGAAGTGGTCGGCAATGGCGCGGGCCACGGTGGCCGAACAGTTCACCGAGGTGAGCACGCCGATGTAGTTGCGCGTGGCCACGCGCCCGTCGGCCCGCACAATGCCCATGAAGGTGGCAGGCGGGGCCACCGGCTCCAGCACCCGTGCCCCTTGGCTGAAGGCGTAGTCGCGCGTGAAGTCGCCCACCGCCAGGTTGTGTGTGTGCACATGCTGGCCTGCCGCAATGGGCTGCGTGGCAAAGCCGATGACCTGCCCGTAGCGCCGCACCGGCTGACCCGTGGCCAGCGCACGCACCGCCACCTTGTGCCCTGGCGGCACCAGGCCAGCCACCACCACACCTTCGTCTGGCAAGGCGGTGCCGCCCATCAACTGGCGGCGGGCGATGACGACGTCGTCGTCCGGGTGCAGGCGGATGACGGGGGACAGCGTAGCGTTCATGAACGTGATTCCTGCAAGAAGGCGGCCACGTCGGCGTGGCTGGGCATGCCAGCGATGGCGCCGCTGGCCCGCACCGAGAGAGCAGCAGCGGCGTTGGCCCAGCGCACCGCTTGTTCGAGCGGTTCGCCACGTGCCAGGGCAGCGGCCAGCGCGCCGTTGAAGGTGTCGCCCGCGCCGATGGTGTCGCGCACGGGCATGTGGTGGCCGGGTTCCATGTGCACCGGCTGGCCGGGGCGGTATAGCGCCACGCCGTGCGAACCCAGGGTGACCAGCACGGCGCGCACGCCCTGGTCCAGCAGGGCCTGGGCAGCGGCAGCGGGGTTGCCGTGCACCCCGGCCAGCGTGGCCAGTTCGGTTTCGTTGGGGGTGAGCAGGTCCACCAGGCCCGCCAGCTCCGCCGGAAAGGCGCGGGCCGGGGCGGGGTTGAGCACCGTGGTGGCACCTGCCGCGCGCGCCAGCGCAAACGCTTCGCGCGTGGCGGGCAGTGGCACTTCAAACGTGGCCATCACCACCTTGCACGCGGCCAGCGCGCTGGCGGCTGCGCGCACTTGTGCCGCGTCCAACCCGGCATTGGCGCCGGGGCTCACCACAATGCTGTTGTCGCCGTCTGGGTACACCAGAATCAGCGCCACGCCGCTGGCCTCACGCTCGTCTTGCACCACGGCGCGTGTGTCTATGCCTTCACGCTGCCACAGGTCCAGGCCCATGCGGCCGAAGTCGTCTTGCCCGGTGCGCGCCACAATGGCTACGCGCGCACCCTGCCGCGCTGCCGCCACCGAGGCGTTGCTGCCCTTGCCGCCCGGCCCCACCGAAAAGCCGTGCCCTTGCAGCGTTTCGCCGCGCAAGGGCGCGCGCTCGGCGTGCGATGTGAGGTCGGCGTTCCAGCTTGCTATGGACACCACGTCAGGGGCGGCGGTCATCGGCGTCTCCGTGCTCGGCGTCACAGCCCGTAGCCCATGGAGCGCGGCAGCCACAGGATGACCTGCGGGAACAGCGTCATCACCAGCAGCAGCCCCAGCAGCATGGCCAGGAACAGCCAGCCTTCACGCAGCATGTCCTTGATGGGAATGCGCGTGAGCGCGTTGGTGACGAACAGCAGCATGCCAAAGGGCGGGGTGATGAGGCCGATCATCATGTTCACGACGATGAGCACGCCGAAGTGCACCAGGTCCACGCCCACGGCCTTCACGGCAGGCAGCAGCATGGGCACGAAGACCAGCAGCATCACGGCGGTGTCCAGGAAGCAGCCCAGCACCAGGAACACCACGTTCACCATCAGAAGGAAAGCCACCTGGCTGAGCTGCTGGTCGGCCACCCAATGCGCCAGTGCCTGGGGCACGCCTTCGGCGGTGAAGGCGTAGTTGAGCATGAAGGCGCCCGCGATGATGAGCGTGATGACCGCGCTGGAGCGGGTTGACTCCAGCACCACGCCGCCCAGCGAACGCCAGGTGAGCGCGCGGTAGCAGATGCCCGCGAGCACCAGGGCGTGCAGGGCCGCCACGGCAGCTGCTTCGGTGGGGGTGAAGGCGCCGCTGTAGATGCCGCCCAGCAGCACGATGGGCAACGACAGGGGAAGCGCGCCGCGCCACAGCACGGCGGGCCATTCCTTGAGCGGCACGGGTTCGTCGCGCGGCATGTTGCGCCGCGTGGCAATGATGTGCACGGCCACCATCAGCACACCTGCCATGAGCAGCCCCGGCACCACGCCGCCCAGGAACAGAGCACCCACCGAGGTGCCCGACACCAGCGCGTAGATGACCAGCGGAATGGACGGCGGGATGATGGGCCCGATGGTGGCGCTGGCCACCACCACGGCACCGGCAAAGCCGGGCGAGTATTCGGGCTTCTTGAGCATCTGCTTGATGGTCACCAGGCCGGGGCCCGCGGCGTCGGCGATGGCGCTGCCGCTCATGCCGGAAAACACCACGCTCACCAGAATGTCCACCTGCGCCAGCCCGCCGCGCAGGCGGCCGACGAGGATGCGGCAGAAGTCAAAGATGCGTTCGCTCACCGTGCCCGCGTTCATGATATTGGCTGCCAGGATGAACAGCGGCACGGCCAGCAGCACGTAGCTGTTGTACATGCCGTTGAGCACCTGTTCGGCGGCCAGCCCCATGTCTTGCCTGGTGACGGCCAGGTAGGCCACACCGCTGAGCAGCATGGTGAAGCCGATGGGCGCGCGCAGCAGCATGCCTGCGCACAGCACGGCCAGCAGGGTCCAGAGTCCCAGGGTCATTCTTCTTCTCCGTGCCCGCGCAGGGCGCGCCAGGCCATCCAGCCGTAACGGACCACCACGGCCGCCAGCATCACCACAAAGGGCAGGAACACCCACATGAAGGGCAGGCCCAGCACGGGCGTGCCTTCGCGTTGCATGAACTTCACGTAGTCCCAGCTGCCGGGCAGCGCCATGGCGGCCAGCACCGCCAGCAGCAGGCTGCCCAGCACACGCATGGCGCGCCGCAGGTGCGGCCCCACGCTGTGGTAGACCAGGTCGAACACCACATGCTCACGCGGTTTGACCATGAAGGCGCTGGCCCAGAGGATGACCCACACGTACAGGATCACGGCCATCTCGTCCGTCCAGGGCAGGGGGCGCCCAAAGCCGAAGCGGGCCGTGATCTGCACCAGGAACACCAGGAACAGGCACGTGAAGAGCGCGCCGCCGACCCAGTCGGCGGCTTTCTGCAGCCAGCGTTGCATGTGCGTTACTTTTTTGCGTTATTTCGTGTTGTTGATGCGCTCGAGCAGCCCCTTCGGCCACGCCTTGGCGATGTCCGATTGCGCATACGCCGCCTGCACCGACTTGCGGAAGGCGTCCACGTCAGGCGTGGTCACCTGCAGGCCTTGCTGCTTGAAGAAGTCCACAATCTGGGCCTCTTCCTTGATGCGGTTCTCGTTGTTGTACGCGGAGGCGGCGCGGGCAGCGGCTTTGACCTTGTCGCGCTGTGCGGGCGTCATGGCGTTCCAGCTCTTGTTGGAGATGGCGATGAAGATGCCGTCCACCAGGTGGTTGGTCAGCACCAGTTGCTTGGTCACCTCGTAGAACTTGGCGGCGCGCACCGTGGGCAGCGGGTTGTCCTGGCCGTCGATGGTGCCGGTCTTCAGGCCCAGGTACACCTCGCCAAAGGCCAGCGGCGTGGCGGTGGCACCCAGTGCTTCACCCAGGAACAGCCATTCCTTGGAGCCCGGCATGCGCAGCTTCACGCCTTTCAGGTCGGCCGGGGTCTTGACGTTGCGCGCCTCGCGCAGGTTCACCTGGCGCGTGCCCAGGTAAATGGGCGACAGCACGGTCACGTCCATCTTTTCGGAAACAAGCTTGTACAGCTCCTCGCCGATCGGGCCGTTGAAGACTTTCTGCTGGTGGTCCGGGTCGCGGATGATGTAGCCCGCCGTGAAGATGGAGAACTCAGGCACCAGCTTGGCGATGTCGAACGCCGAGATGGACGACAGCTCCAGGTTGCCGCGCGCCATGGCGGCGGGCTCGGTGCCCTGCTTGAACAGCGCGGCGTTCAGGTTGATCTGCACGTCGAACTCGCCGGGCGCGCTCTTGTCCAGCGAGTCCTTGAACACCGTCCACATCTTGCCGTGCCAGTCGTCGGCCACGGCGGGGGTGGAAATGCGCAGCGGGATCTTGCTCTGTGCCTGCGCGGGCAGGGCCACGGCGCCCAGCAGGGCGGTGGCGGCGGTGGCGGCCAGCAGGCCGCGGCGGAAGAGGGAAGTTGTCATGGCTGTCTCCTGTTTGTTGGCGTGGGGGAAAAAAATCAAGGCTCAATCATGGGCTGGATCGAGGCCCAGCGCCAGCAGGCGCCGGTGCAATTCGGCCTGTTCGCTGCCGGTCAGGGCCACCAGCGGCGGGCGCACCCGCAGCCAGCTCGCCTGGCCGTCGCGTTCGGCCATCACGCCCTTGAGCGCGGGCATGAGCGAAAAACCTTCAAAGATGGCCAGCAGGTCTTTCACACGTTGCTGGTCGCGTGCGGCGGTGGGGGCGTCGGGCTGGGTGACCAGGCGGTGCACCAGCCGGGGCACAAAGTTGGCCAGGCCGCTGATGGCGCCAGTGCTGCCCAGGCGGCCCAGGGTCTGCAGGTCGGGCTCGAAGCCCACGTACACCGTCAGCGGCGGCATGAAGGCGTTGGCCAGCCCCACGGAATGGGCCTGGTCGCAGGCGCTGTCCTTGATGCCTGCGATGGTGTCGGGGTAGAGCTTGAGCAGCGTGCCGATGACGTTGTGCGACAGACCCACACCCGCCACCTGGGGGATGTGGTACAGGTACAGGCGCAGGCGCGGGTCGGCCACGCGGTCGATGACCCAACGGTAGGCGTCGATGATGCCCTGGTCGGACACGCCCTTGAAGAAGAAGGGCGGCAGCACCAGGCAGCCGTGCACGCCCAGCTCCACCGCGTGGCGCGTCAGGGCCACCGTTTCCGACGGCGCGGCGCAGCTGGTGGAGACCATCAGTCGGCTGGCGGGCACGCCGCGCGCCACCAGTGCCTCCACGGCGGCCATGCGCTCGGCCATGGAGAAGGAAGGGCCTTCGCCCGTGGTGCCAAAGGCGGTCACGCCGCCGCAGCCTGCGTCCAGCAGCTTCAGCGCGTGGGCGGCAAAGGCGTCGTGGTCAATGTCCAGCGACTCGGTCAGGGGGGTCAGCATTGCGGGCCAGATGCCGCGAAACGCGTTTTGGTGGGCAGGGGTCATTCGGATTTTTCCAGTTGCTCTGAAGACCACGGCAGCGGCGGGCGTGGCAGCCCCAGCACGCGGCGGCGGGCGCTTTCGATGTGGTGCGTCAGCCGCTCGGCGACGGCGGCAGTGTCGCGCCGTCGCATGGCTTCGATGAACCACAGGTGCTCCTCCATGGCGGCCAGCAAGATGTCGGCCGACAGGCTGGAGCTTTCGAACTTGATGAGGCGCACCCGCAGGCTGTTGATGCGGTAGGCCTCCGAGATGAGGTCGTTGCCCATCGCGTCGATCATGTGCTCGTGCAGGCCCCAGTCCACCTGGGTGGCTTCGGCCAGCAGGGCTTCGTCGATGGGGCCGCTGCGCGCACGGCGCACGATGGAGAGGTGCTCGGCCTCGATGCTTTCCAGCTCGGCGTCGCTGGCCTGGGTGGTGAAGCGCACGGCGGCTTCGCGTTCCAGCAGCAGGCGCAGCTCAAAAGCGTTCTTGATGAGCTTGACGTCCACGTTGGCCACTTGCAGGCCGCGCTGCGGCACGGTGTGCAGCAGGCCTTCGGCTTCCAGGCGCGGAATGAGTTCGCGCACCGCACCCAGCGGCATGCCCAGCAACTGCATCAGCTCCCGCTGCGAAATGAACTGCCCCGGGCGAATATGCGCCTGCATGATCTGCTGGCGGAAGTTCTCGTACGCCTGGGCGCGCAGGCTGGGCGCGCGCTGTGCGGGGGCGGCTGTGCTCAT
>CAMLOF010000100.1 GCA_946481585.1 uncultured Macromonas sp.
ACCCGTCGGGGCGCAACAGCACGCGCCCGCCGCTCACGCCCGAGCAGATCAAGGCGAATGCTGAAACGTACTACAAGCAGGCCAGCCTGGTGCTGGACCCTGCCAAGACCGAAATCCGCTACAACAGCGAGTGGAGCCTGCCGTTGGGTTCGATGGGCATGATCCAGCTGGCGGCCAAGTACACGGTGGCGCGCATGATGGAGCGCAACGATTTCCACCAGCGCTTCACGGCGGGCACGCCCATCAGTGTGCACGAGTTTCTGTACCCGCTGATGCAGGGCTACGACTCGGTGGCGCTGAAGACCGACCTGGAGCTGGGCGGCACCGACCAGAAGTTCAACCTGCTGATGGGCCGCCATCTGCAGGCGGAGTACGGGCAGGAGCCGCAGTGCATCCTGACCATGCCGCTGCTGGAGGGGCTGGACGGCGTGGACAAGATGTCCAAGTCGAAGAACAACTACATCGGCATCACCGAAGACGCCAACACCATGTTCGCCAAGGTGCTGTCCATCAGCGACGAACTGATGTGGCGCTGGTACACGCTGCTGTCGTTCAAGTCGCTGGCCGAGATCGATGCGCTGAAGCAGGAAATTGCTGGCGGGCGCAACCCCAAGGACGCCAAGGTGATGCTGGCCAAGGAAATCACCGCGCGCTTTCACAGCGCAGCGGCGGCAGACGTGGCGGAGCAGGACTTCATCAACCGCAGCAAGGGCGGCGTGCCCGACGAAATCCCCGAGGTGAGCCTGACCGGGGCCCCGCTGGGCATTGGCGCGCTGCTGAAGTCCGCTGGCCTGGCACCGTCCACCAGTGAGGCGAACCGCCTCATCGATGGCGGCGGTGTACGGGTGGATGGCGCCGTCGTCAGCGACAAGGGCTTGAAGCTGCCCGCCGGCACCTTTGTGGTGCAAGTGGGCAAGCGCAAGTTCGCTCGAGTGACGCTGGGCTGACCTTCAGCGGGCGCCCGCTGCCTCCAGCATGCGCACCATGGCCGTGTAGCCCCGGGCGCGGGCCAACTGCAGCGGCGTGTCGCCGTGCCGGTCGGCCAGTTGCAGGTTGGCGCCAGCGCCAATGAGCGCCTGGAGCGTGGCCTGGTGTCTGGTGCCGCCGTCGCCGAGCACGATGGCCTCGATCACGGCCGTCCAGTGCAGGTTGTTGACATGGTCCAGCGGCGCGCCTGCGGCGATCAGTTGGCGCACGATGCCTGCGTGCCCGAGGTGGGCGGCGGCGATCAGGGCAGTGCCGTCATAACGGCTGGTGACCTGTTTGGCGCTGGCGCCCAATGAAAGCAGCACTGCCAGCGTCGCCTCGTCGTTGGCGACGGACGCGATGGTCACCGCGTCGTAACGGTCGTTTTCCAGGCGGTTGAGGTTGGCGCCCGCCTGGGCGAGCAGGCGCAGCGCGTCGCGGTGCCCGCCATGGGCGGCCAGATGCACGGCCGTGCGGCCATGGCCGTCGGTTTCCTCCAGGTTGGCTCCATTGGCCAGGATTTGCCGTAGCCGGGGCAGGTCGCCCCGGTGGGCTGCCGCCAGCAGGCCGATGTACTTGGCCGCCTCGCCTGGGGAGGGCGCCACCTGCGCCTGGGCCGCCGGGAGGGCAGCAGCCCAACCTGCTGCCGCCACGCAGCCCAGCCAACGGCGGCGCGTCCATGCCAACGCTTGTGCTTGCATGGTCATGGCAAGGCTCACTTGAGTTGGTCTTGCACCTTGGCCAGGGCGGCCACGGCGCATTGTTCGTCGAGGTGGCCGCCCGGTGCACCACCCACGCCAATGGCGCCGATCACTTCGTTGCCTGCCTTCACCGGCACGCCACCGCCCAGCAGCAGATAGCCGGGGATGTACACCAGGTTGGCGGCTGCGGGGTTCTTCTGTGCCGCTTCCATCATGGCCAGTGTGTTGTTCTTGGCCGAGGCGGAGGTGTAGGCCTTGAGGCGGCTGGCTTCCAGGGTGTGGGGGCCAGCGTTGTCGGCGCGCAGCACGGCGCGAACGCTGCCTGCGCGGTCCACCACGGTGGCTGTCACGGCGTGGCCGTTGGCAGTGCAAGTGGCCACGGTGGCTTCAGCCAGTTGTCGGGCCAGGTCCTGCGACATGTTCTTTTCGGTGCGCACAGCCTGCGCCTGGGCGGCGGTGGCAGCGGCTGTGAGCAGCAGGGCGGTGAGTGCGGCGCGGTGTTTCATGGGTTCTCCTTTTGGGGTGGTTGCGGTCAACGGGACCGTGGGAGAACTGTAGAAAAACCGGGCGAATCTGCACATTCGTGCGGCTACGCCTTCGGCTCCGTATATTTACGGAGAGCACCGTGTTGCGTCAGGCATCCACCAGCCACGCGTATTGGCGGATGAGCTGGGCCAGCGACTCGGCCTCGAGCTTGGCAAACAGGTTGGCGCGGTGCGTCTCCACGGTGCGGGGCGACAGGGCCAGGGCGCGCCCGATTTCCTTGTTGGTCAAGCCTTCAACGATCAACGCAAGCACTTCCTTTTCCCGTTCCGACAGGTGGCCGTAGCGTTCGCGCGCCAAGTGATCGCCATGCAGCCGCTCGCGGACCTTCACGTGGTTACGCACGGCGTTTTGCAACGCTTCGATCAACTGCTCATCGTTGACAGGTTTTTCGAGGAATTCGGCGGCACCCGACTTGAACGCGCGACGGCACATGTCTACGGTGCCGTGGCCGGTCAGCATGACGATGGGATGGTCGATGCCCTGCGTCTTCAGGGTGTCGAGCAGGCTCAGGCCGCTGATGCCTGGCATGCGCACGTCCAGCACGATGGCGCCTATACCCTGGCGGTCGAACTGTTCCAGAAATGCCAATGGGTTATCCCAGGTCTGCACACGCAGGCCAACGGTGCCAATGAGCAGGGCCAGGCTGTCGCGAACGGCGCTGTCATCGTCAACGAGGTGGATGAGCGGTGAATGTGCCGCGGAGGTCGGCTTCATGCTGTGTCGCTTGGCGCCTGCAAAGGCAATTGAAGAACGAAGCAGGCACCGGCTTGGGGGGCAGGGTGCAGGGTCAGGCTGCCATCCATGCGGGACGCAAGGTTTTCGCAAAGGCTCAAGCCCAGTCCCAGCCCGCCTTCCTTGGTGCTGAAGAAGGGCTCGAATATCCGGTGGCGCAAGTTTTCAGGTATGCCAGGGCCGTTGTCCTGTACGTGCAGTTCACCATGTGCACCGTTGGTGCCAATGGTCAGGCTGATCCGCCGTTGCTCCGCCGATACCTGTTCAAGCGCCTGAAGGGCGTTCATCAGCAGGTTGTGGATGATCTGGTCGAGAGCCACAGGGTCTGCCAGCACGTTGACAGGCCTATCTGCTGTTTGCACAGAGACTGTCACCGAACGCCTCCGGCATTCGGGGTCGAGCAGGAACAGCACACGCTGCACGGCGTCACCCAGGTTCACGCCCTCCTTGGTCTGCTGGTCAGATGGCCGTTCCACCAGACGACGCAAACGGGTGAGGACGTCCGCCGCACGACGGGCTTGTGCGGCAGCTTGTGTCATGGCATCGCGGGCGGTGGCTTCGTCGGGCGGTTGTTCTGCCAACAGCCGCTGCGCGGCCTGGGTGTTGGCCAGCACAGCCGTCAGAGGTTGGTTAAGTTCGTGTGCCAATCCGGCCGCCAGTTCGCCAAGGGTATTCAGCCTCGCAACCTGCCCCAGACGCAGCAGCTCCTCTGCCCGGCGCCTAGCCTGGCGCTGGCGTGTCCAGGCGACCAGGAAGGCAACGGCCCCCCAGACCGCAAGGCACCATGCGGTCATGCTGACCCATGGCAACTCGCTCCAGCCTGCGCGTCGCTGTATGCGCACTTCAAACGGTTGGCTTTCTGCTGCCAGTGTCTTGGCGAACGTGAAGTTCCAGCCTCGTGAGGGGGATTGGCCTGGCTGGAGCAGCCATTCGTTGTCTTCCAGAGCAAGTGTGACCCGTGCCGGGTGGTCGGGGCCCGACATGGGCCACTCTTCGGTGGGCACGGTGCGGGCCAGGTCAATCACCATGGCGTAGCTGGCCGGGAACCCCGCCAGCACCAATCTGTACTTTCCCGCTGTTGAGTCCAGGTCTGCCAGTACTGCGCGGCCCAGTTGCCGTGAACGCTCTTCGGCTCGCGCCAGTGATGCGTCGTTCCAGGAGTCGCCGGAGCCGCGCCTTAGAACCTTCAGAACCTGAGGGTAAAGCGCTGGAAGGCGTTGTTCGGGGCCTGAGTCTTGCCCGGCGGGAGCCTGCAGGAGCACCACGGTGGCCAAGATGGCGTCGTGCTGCACAACGCGCTGGCTCAGCAGGCGGTGCGCAATCCGCGCATCGGTGTCAAACGATTGGTGCAGGTTGTCCAGTTCCCAGCGGGCCAGCAAAGCGCAGCCAGCAACGGCGGCCAGCAGGCCGCTCAGCCACCACACACGAAGGTTCCACCAGGAGCGCATCGCGGCATTCTGGCATGACAGTGCGAGACAATACACCCATGACAGTATTTGCAAAAGCTTGGCTCACACCAACGCGTCTGATGTGGGCGTCGGTGGTGGTGGCGCTGATCACCATCGCACTCAAGACGCTGGCCTGGTGGTTCACGGGGTCGGTCGGTTTGCTGTCCGACGCCATGGAGTCGGTGGTGAACCTGGCAGGTGCCACGTTTGGTCTGGCCATGGTCACCGTGGCGGCGCGTCCGGCGGACGAAGACCATCCCTACGGCCACCACAAGGCTGAGTATTTCTCTTCGGGCTTCGAGGGGGTGCTCATCATCGTGGCGGCGTTGGGCATTCTGTGGGCGTCTGTGGATCGCCTGTGGCACCCGCAACCCCTGGAGCAATTGAGCTGGGGCCTGGCGCTTTCGGTGGCCAGTTCGGCGCTCAACGGCCTGCTGGCGTGGGTCATGCTGCGGGCCGCGCGGGAGCACCGATCGATGGCACTGGAGGGGGACGCCCGGCACCTGTTCACCGACGTGTGGACTTCGGTGGGGGTGGTGGCAGGATTGGTTCTGGTGTGGCTGACCGGTTGGCTGTGGCTGGACGCTGTGGTGGCGATGGGTGTGGCGGCCAACATCCTGCGCGAAGGTTTTCACCTGATCTGGCGATCGTCCCAAGGGCTGATGGACGAGGCGGTGGACCCCGAGGTGTTGCAGACGGTGCAGCGCACGCTGGACGGTTTCGCCCACCGCCGTGGCGAGACGGAGATCGTTCGCTTCGACCACCTGAGCACCCGCAAGGCCGGGCAGCGCTGCTTCGTGGACGTGCACATGCACATGCCAGCCAGTTGGTCGCTGGGGCGCGCGGCTGCCCTGCGTGGCAGCGTCGAGCAGGCCTTGATGAGCGCCGTGCCGGGCCTGCGCGCAACCATACAGTTGTTGCCCAGCGATGTTGAAGCGCATTTCGACGACCCCCGTGATCTGATCTGACCCAGGAGCGAACGGATGAAGGCAGTGTTGCAGCGCGTGAGCGAAGCGCGGGTGGTGGTGGATGGCGAGGTGACCGGTGAAATTGGCGCTGGTTTTCTGGTGCTGCTGTGCGCCGAGCGCGGGGATACGGACGCGGTGGCCGAGCGCATGCTGACCAAGATTCTGAAGCTGCGCGTGTTCAGCGACGAAGCGGGCAAGATGAACCGCAGCGTGCAGGACGTGAACGGCGGCCTGCTGGTGGTGAGCCAGTTCACCTTGGCGGCCGACGTGTCTGGCGGCAACCGGCCCAGCTTCACGCAGGCGGCCGCGCCGGACGAGGGGCGGCGGCTGTATGAACGCTTTGTCGAGCTTGCCCGCACCGCTCACCCCCAGGTGGCCACGGGCCGCTTCGCGGCAGACATGAAGGTTCACCTCGTCAACGACGGGCCGGTGACCATCCCCATCCAGATGACCGCGTAGAGTCAGGGCCTGAATGTCCGGGACCAATCATGATCGACACCGACCCATTTGCACCTTTGCGCGCCCACGGCATGCCGCTGCACGCCGTCTTTGACTTGGATGGCCTGCCACACGATGTGCTGGACCGCCTGGCACTGACTGAGGATGAGCGCCAGTGTTACCGGCAGCTGATCTTGATCGGCAACCTGGGTGGCGGGTTCTGGCAGGCCCTGCGCCAGCGTGGCATGCATGGCAGCGCGCCCGTGGATACCTTTGTGGGCGAATGCATACGAGAGTGGATGGAAGGACCCATGGCCGGGCACGCCTGGCTGCAGCTGTTTCCAGGCACAAGACCGATCGGGTTGCAACGCTTGGGTGAGCTGGCGGGGTGGCACCACTCGTCGCCGTTCTGGGTAGGGGTGGATGCGGAATGGGGCAGCTGGTTTGCCTACCGCGCGGCGGTGCTGGCGGACACGTCGCTGCCCGTCACGCCACGGCGAGAGTCTGCGTCACCGTGCCTGAGCTGCAGCGGCCAGCCGTGCGTGAGTGCCTGCCCCGCTGGGGCGTTGGCCAGTGATCAGACTGGGACCTGGCGCTTGCAGGCCTGCCTGGACTACCGGAAGCAGCCCGGCTCAGCGTGCCTGGACCGTTGCCTGGCGCGCAACGCCTGCCCGGTCGGTGAATCGCACCGCTACAGTGAAGAGCAGATCGCCTACCACTACCTGCATTCGATGCGCGCCATCCGCGAGTGGTACTGACGCGCCGCCAGCCTCAACCCGCGTAGGGGTTGGGGTAGCCCAGGCGGGCCAGGATCTCGATCTCGCGTGCTTCCATGGCTTCGGCGTCTTCTTCACTGGTTTCATGGTCCCAGCCCTGGGCGTGCAGCGCGCCATGCACCAGTAGGTGCGCGTAATGGGCTTGCAACGTCTTGCCCTGTTCTGCCGCCTCGCGCGCCACCACCGGTGCGCACAGCACCAGGTCGGCCATCACCACGGGTTCCAGCGCGTAGTCGAAGGTCAGCACATTGGTGGCGTAGTCTTTCTGGCGGTAATCGCGGTTCAGTGCCTGGCCCTCTTCGGCATCGACGATTCGCACGGTGAGTTCGCCGTCGGTGTCGAGCGCATGGCGCAGCCAGCGGATCACCTTCTGGCGGGGCAGGGCGGCACGGTGTTCGGCCACGCCGTCAAAACGGCCGAATTGCAGGGAGAGAGACAGGTCGGGCAGGGTCATTTCGATGACTTTCGGGTGGGGCGGCGTTTGTTTGTGGGGCGTGCCTGGGCACGTAACGCGGCTTCCCAGGCCAGGCGGGCCCAGGGCAGCATCAGTGCGGGGGATTCCATCGCTTCCTCGGGCGCCGCGTGGTAGTGCAGAGACATGTCCTTGCCCTTGGCCTGGTAGACAAAGCGCGGGCAGCCCGCGTCGCGGAACGCGGGCAGGGTGTCGTCGTCCGTCTTGAGCCACAGGCGTTCGCCGTCGCCCAGGTCGGCAATGATGGCGAACGTGAGGCCGTCGACGCTGATGCCCCAGCCGCCGAACATGCGCCGCGCCAGACCCGGGCCTATGCCTTGCAGCAGTTCCAGGCAATAGGCGGTGAATTCGGGCAGCTCGCGCGTGGCCATGGGTGTTCAGCGGCTGGTGGTTCGTGTGCTGCGCCGCGGTGGTGGTGCGCTGTCGTCATGTGGCGCACTGCTACCCGCGTCGTAGGCGTCAACAATGCGCGCCACCAGCGGGTGGCGCACCACGTCGGCGCTGGTCAGGCGGTTGAAGGCAATGCCCTTGACGCGCTTGAGCACGCGTTCGGCGTCAATCAGGCCGCTCAACTGGGTGCGCGGCAGGTCGATCTGGCTCACGTCCCCTGTGACCACGGCCTTGCTGCCGAAGCCGATGCGGGTGAGGAACATCTTCATCTGCTCGGGCGTGGTGTTCTGCGCTTCGTCGAGGATGACGAAGGCGTGGTTGAGCGTGCGACCGCGCATGAAGGCCAGTGGCGCGATCTCGATCTGCTGGCGTTCGAAGGCCTTTTGCACCTTGTCAAAACCCATCAGGTCGTACAGCGCGTCGTACAGCGGGCGCAGGTAGGGGTCCACCTTCTGCGCCAGGTCGCCGGGCAGGAACCCCAGGCGCTCACCGGCCTCCACCGCCGGGCGGGTGAGCACGATGCGCTGCACCGCGCTGCGCTCCAGCGCGTCCACCGCGCAGGCCACGGCCAGGTAGGTCTTGCCGGTGCCTGCCGGGCCTATGCCAAAGGTGATGTCGTGCGTGGCCATGTTGGCCAGGTAGCGCTTCTGGTTGGCGGTGCGGCCTTGCACTTCGCCACGCCGCGTCTGCATCACCACGGCATCCACCGACTCGCCGGGCAGGGCGGTGTCGCCGCTGAGCATGAGCTGCACCTGTTCCGCCGGAATGGGGGCGCGCGCCATCTCGTACAGGGCCTGGAGGACTTCCATGGCCTGCTGCGCCTGGGCCTTGGGCCCTTCGACGCGGAACTGCTCGAAGCGGTGAGCCACTTTCACCTGCAGGGCGGCTTCGATGGTGCGGATGTGCGCGTCCATGGGGCCGCACAGGTGGGCCATGCGGGTGTTGTCCGGGGGGGAGAAGGTGTGTCTGAGAATCAAACCGATAATCCGGTAAAAGGAAGAACCCCAATGATAGGCAAGTTGAGCGGCACCCTGCTGGAAAAGAACCCTCCCCAGATCCTGGTGGACTGCCATGGCGTGGGCTACGAGGTGGATGTGCCGATGAGCACGTTCTACAACCTGCCCGCTTCGGGCGAGAAGGTGGCGCTGCTGACGCACTTCGTGGTGCGCGAGGACGCGCAGATCCTCTACGGCTTTGGCACGGCCAGCGAGCGCGAGGCTTTCCGCCAGTTGATCAAGATCAGCGGCGTGGGGCCGCGCACGGCCTTGAGCATTCTTTCGGGCATGAGCGTGGCCGATCTGGCGCAGGCCGTGACGGCGCAGGAGGTGGCCCGGCTGGTGAAGGTACCCGGCATCGGCAAGAAGACGGCCGAGCGGCTGTTGCTCGAGCTCAAGGGCAAGATTGGCGCCGAGCTGGGGCCCGTGTCGGGCGCGCCGCAGACGGATGCCCATGGCGACATACAGCAGGCGCTGCTGGCGCTGGGCTACAACGACAAGGAAGCGGCCGCTGCGCTCAAGGCCCTGCCTGCCGACGTGGGGGTGAGCGAAGGCATCAAGCTGGCGTTGAAGGCGTTGGCAAAGTGAGGGCGCGCCGATGAGCATAGAAACCGACGACTTTGCCTTCCAGGCGCCCAAGCGCATGGTGTCTGCCGCGCCAGAGAGCACCCGCGAGGAGGCGCTGGAGCGCGCCCTGCGGCCGAAGGGGCTGCAGGAGTACGTGGGCCAGGCCAAGGTGCGCGAGCAGCTGGAAATCTTCATCGGCGCGGCGAAGAAGCGCCAGGAGGCGCTGGATCACGTGCTGCTGTTCGGCCCGCCCGGGCTGGGCAAGACGACGCTGTCGCACATCATCGCGCACGAACTGGGGGTGAATTTGCGTCAAACCAGCGGCCCCGTGCTGGAAAAGCCCAAGGACCTGGCCGCGCTGCTGACCAACCTGGAGCCCAACGACGTTCTCTTCATCGACGAAATCCACCGGCTTTCGCCAGTGGTGGAGGAAATCCTCTACCCCGCGCTGGAGGACTACCAGATCGACATCATGA
>CAMLOF010000101.1 GCA_946481585.1 uncultured Macromonas sp.
ATACCGGCCTGTCACGCCGGGGGTCGCGGGTTCGAGTCCCGTCCACTCCGCCAGCATTCAGCAAAAAGCCCGCCTTTGGCGGGCTTTTTCATTGGGCGCTCGGAGATTAGGCGCTCGGAACGCGCCGCCAGCGCACCCCTTTCAGGGCTGGTGTGCTGCTGCCCTCACGAGTTGTTGTTGCCACCAGTTCTGGGCTTCCTCACCCAAAGGCTCGGCGAGCCGGGCAGGCAACGGCCATTGAAGCAGTTCTGCCAAGCGGCTTACCACCCAGAGTGCCTCACCTTCGCTCAGTCGGCCTTCTTCTGCCACCAGGCCTTGCAGCATGCGGCCCAGCACATCGCCTTCAGTGATGCCAAGCTTCACCAGCACCTGGCTAGCATGTTCGGTGAGCATTTGCGCCATGTCTTCGCAAAGCTCGAACTTTTCGGCTAAGGCCGAACGATCAATGGACGGTTTGCGCTGGCCAGGTGTGATGAAAAGCTCCGCGAAAGAGTCGGGCACAAGCAATTGGGACTCATCCATGGGCGGTCCCATCGCGCCATTCGCGCACATCGGTGAATGAGAATTTGCAACGCACACACTGGTAGCGGCCAGTGGGGCGCATGGCACCAAGCGGGTCCCGGTCGAGGACGGGGCGGTAGGCAGTGGCGCCGCAACGGTGGCAGGCGTTCATGGGTCTCCCTGGGTTCATGCTGGCATTGTGCCAAGTTTCACGCGCGCTTTCGGGCATGCCTTGAATGGCCTTGGGCGTGGCGCGCATGCCCATGTAGAGAACGTTGGAGGTGTGCATCCGTGGCTCCTTTGCGGCACGGGGTGTGCCGTGGTTGGGTCCATTGTGGGCAGCCTCCGTATCAAAAAACGATACGCCTTCGGTAGGTCGCGCAGGCACAGGCACGAGGGGGCATTGTCCGGATTGGCTATTTCCGAAGGCGTATGGACAGCCGGTGGCCCTTGAGGCAATCTGGGTGTTTGACTCACACCGCAAACGTAGCCTATGGACTCCAATGACGATCTGCTGTCGCGCCTGCGCGAGTTTCATGCAGACTACTTTCCCAGGCACCAGCAACGCTTCCAGGACCTGGTAGCCGAGGGGCAGCACCCCAAGACACTGTTCATTGGCTGTTCGGATTCGCGTGTGGTGCCATGGCTGTTGACGGGGGCGGGGCCCGGTGACCTGTTTATCGTGCGCAACGTGGGGGCGCTGGTGCCGCCTTACGACGGTTCGCACGGCCTGCACGGCACGATGGCGGGTGTGGAATTCGCGGTGTTGAGCCTGAAGGTGGAACACATCATTGTGTGCGGGCACAGCCACTGTGGCGCCATTCGCGCGGCGTACGAAGGAGCGCCCGAAGGGGCACCTGCGTTGAAGAGCTGGCTGCACCTGGTGGACGAGGCCTTGCTGCCCGTGCAGACCACCAAGGAGGCGCTGCGGCGCACCGAGCAGCGCAGCGTGGTGCTGCAACTGGAACGTCTGTTGGACTACCCCATGGTGCGCGCTGGCGTGGAGGCTGGCACCTTGCAACTGCACGGCTGGCACTTCGTCATTGAAGACGGTGAGGTGCACGTGTTCGACGCGGAGACGGGCCTGTTCGTGCCTGCATCTGAGGCGCAGCACAGTGGCACGGGGCCGTTCCCGCCCTACGTGGAGAACGACGGGCAGGTCCCGGACGTATGAGCTTTACTGGCCCTTTGCGATGTTTCAGCCGCGCGGTAACTGGCGCTGCGCTTGGCCAGTTTGCCCATGCACGCGCCGGATGAATTCGAGCAATTCCTTGTCGGAGCGGCGGATGTGCAGCGAAAGCCAGTCGCGCAGCACGGTGGAGAGCTGTGCCGCCACGGTGATGTGGCCCGCCTCGTAGCGCTGCTGCAGTTCGCGCAGGCTGTTCACGAAGTGGGCGTGGCCCTTGCGGTGCCCTTCCAGGTTGGGGAAGTGCACTGCCTCCATCTGGGCTTCCTCGCGGCGCAGGTGGTCGCTCGTGTAGCGGATGAGTTCCTCCAGGATCTGACCGACGATCTCGACGCCACGGCCTTCGCTCGTGGCGGTGTGCAACTGGTTGACCAGATCGACGAGGTGGCGGTGGTCTGCGTCGATGGGGCCGTTGTCGATGACCATGTCATCGGCCCATTGGAAATAAGCCATGCGGTTGTCTCCTGTTTCAGGCGGCGAGGCGGAACACGCTGACCGCCTGCACCAGCGCTTTGGCCTGGTGTTCAAGGGATTGAGCAGCAGCAGCCGACTCTTCCACCAAGGCAGCGTTCTGCTGTGTCACCTGGTCCATCTGGCCCACGGCTTGGTTGATCTGGTCCAGGCCGCTGGATTGGTCCTGGCTGGCCATGGTGACCTCGCGCATGAGGTCGGCCACGCGGCGCACGTGCACGACGATCTCGTCCATGGTGCTGCCCGCCTGTTCCACGAGCTTGCAGCCCTGGGACACGTTTTGGACGGAGTTGCCGATGAGGTCCTTGATTTCTTTGGCAGCTGTGGCGGAGCGCCCGGCCAGGCTGCGCACTTCGCTGGCTACCACGGCAAAACCACGCCCCTGTTCACCGGCGCGCGCTGCTTCCACGGCGGCGTTGAGCGCCAGGATGTTGGTCTGGAAGGCAATGCCGTCGATGACGCCGATGATGTCGGCAATGCGTTTGGACGAGGCGTTGATGGCTTCCATGGTGTCAACGACCTGACCGACCACGGTGCCGCCTTTGACCGCCACTTCGGAGGCGGACTCGGCCAGCTGGTTGGCGTGCCTTCCGCTGTCGTAGTTCTGCTTCACGGTCTGGGTGAGTTCGGCCATGGACGCAGCGGTTTGTTCCAGCGCGCTGGCTTGTTCTTCGGTACGGGACGACAGATCGAGGTTGCCTGCCGCAATTTGGCTGGTGGCCGTGGCCATGCCGTCTGCACCCTGGCGTACCTGGCTGACGATGCTGGTGAGGCTGTCGTTCATGTCGCGCAGCGCTTCAAGAAGCTGCCCGCATTCGTCGCGGCTGGTCACGGTGATCTGGTTGTCCAGATGGCCTTGTGCCACGCGCTGTGACAAGGTGACGGCCTGGCGCAAGGGGCGGGTGATGGAGCGTGTGACCCACATGGCAAAGCCCACGGCAATGAGCACGCTGGCCAGCCCCAGCACCACCAGCAGTTGCCGTGAAGCGGCAATGCTGGCTTGCACTTCGGCGCTGCTTGACGTGACGACTTTTTGCTGCAGGGCGTTGAGCTTGTCGATGGGTTGTTGCAGGGCGTCGAGCGCGGGCAGTGTTTCGGTGATCATGAGGCGGGTGGCGCCTTCGCGGTCCCCGGCGTCAACGAGCTGGGCAACGCGCCCGAAGGAGGCGACGTACTGGCCGCGGGCTTGTTTCAGCGTGGCAAGCAGGTCTTTGCCCTCTTGCAGGTAGACCAGCCGGTCCAACGTTTCCAGCGCAACGTCGATGTCTTTCTTGTTGCTGGCGATGCGATCCTTGACCAGTTGGATGTGTGCCGGGTCTGTGCTGATGAGCAGCTCCATCGTGCGCCGCGCGTTGGCACGCGTGGTGGCGTTGATGGTGCCCGCTGCCTGCGCCTTGACCCAGTCGGATTCGATGATGCGGGTGTTGATGCCACCGATGCCGTTGAGGCGGAGGATGGCGATTACCACGGCCAGGACGGAGAGAAAGATGAGAAGGCCGAACCCGAGGCCGAGGCGGGTGCCTATCTTCAAGTCGTTGAATTTCATGCCTCGATCGTAAGAATTCAAGGCATGCGTGGGGATCGCCCGCAGGTACTATCGGCGCCCCCTGCGGGGGATGCAAAGGAACTATCTGGGGTATGGGGATGCTGGGCGTGTCAGGCCAGACGGGACCAGTAGGCGGCAACGTCTGGGCGCTGCCGGGGGCGCCGTTCCGTGGCGATGGTACCGACATTGACGAAGCACAGCGCGTGTTCGCCTGGTGCCAGCCGAAACAGCGTGCGAATGGCCTGGGATTCCATGGACTTGCCGCTGGTGAGGCTGGACCCATAGCCCAGGGCCGTGGCCATGAGCAGCATGTTCTGGATGGCGGCGCCAGCGGAGACCAGCCGGTCGTGTGCAGAGATTTCGGTCTGCTCGTCTAGCAGGCGGGCCACGGCCAGCAGCAGCCAGGGCGAGCGATAGGCTTTTTCTCGGGCTTGTTCTACCTCTTCGGGGCTGGCCTGAGGGTCGCGTTCCAGCAGTGCGGCGGCGAAGGCATCGCCCAGGGCGGCACGGCGGTCGGGCGGGATTTCGATGAAGCGCCAGGGCAGCAACTGGTCGTGATCGGGCGCGGCCGCAGCGGCCCGCAGGATGGTCTGCTGCTGCAGCAGGTCTGGCCCGGGCTCGGCCAGACGCTTGGGCAGGGTGGTGCGGCGGCTGTGCAGGAGCGTTTCGGCCCATTGGCGGGCGTCCTGGGTGCTGTCCTGCGGGGCAGGTGGTTGCTGGTGCATGTCTCGTGGTGTGAGGGAATCAGTCGGGGCGGCCGTCGGCACGCGGGCGGCCAAACCAGTCGAGCAGCCGCAGGCTCCACGGTACCACGCTAACGCACCACAGCAGGGCTGACAGCAGGGTCAGGGCATTGGCCAGTTCGGGTTGACCGGTGCTCATGGCAGCGGCCACACGGGCAAGGGCAGCCAATTGGAGTAGGCCGAACAGCGACCAGGTGAGATTGTCTGCCACGAGTTTGCGCCCGCCATGGCCACAGGAAACGCGGGTGACCATGGCCAGCATGAGCGAGCCCATGAAACCGATGGTGGTGGCGTGCAGTGCGCCCAGCGCCCAAGGCGCTGAGCGGATGACGACCGACCAGAAGTGCCCAAGGGCGTCTAGCAGGAAGGCGATGCCCAGCCACACGAAGCCGACGTGCAGCATGGCGAGCAGGCGGATGCTGAGGCTTTGCGCCAGACCCCACATGAAGGCCAGCCACAGCACGACCAGGCCGCTCACGGCCATCCAGAAGCTGCTGAGGGTCTGCAGGGTGGTCACATTCCAGCCGGACCATTCAAACCAGACGAGAACGACCTTTTGCGCAACGGCCAGCAGCAGGAAGTACAGGACCCACATGGGCCGCCATACCGCCACCATGGGCAGCGCGCTGGAGGTGAAGAAAGGAATGAGCCGGTGCGCCGCAGCGATGAAGGTGGTGGCAACAAAGCCCCACAGGCCGGTGAGGAGCCAGACACGCGTGAGGTCCACCCTGCCTGCGAGCAGAGAGATGCCAGCGCAGGCAAGGCACAGCGAGCCAAGGGCCCCAGCGAGGAGAATGACGTGGGGGTGTGCCTTGTCTTCCGCGTTGCTGCTGCGGGTGAGGTGCCAGAAGCGCCAGAGGTTCCAGCTGAGGCCTGCCCACGCCAGGGCCATGCCGCCGAAGGCTGCGAACGGGTGCCAGTGGCTGCCCGCAATGAAAGTGAGCCAGCCCACAGTTTGCAGCAGGGTTGCGCCAGCCATCTGGCGGGCAGGCGGCGCTGGCACACCCAGCCACTTGGGGCCGGCGGTGAACAGAAAACCCGAGAAGAACAGCGGCATGAAGCCATAGACCATCAACACGCCGTGGGTGATGGTGGGTGACACGGCCAGATAGGGCACGGGTAGCCAGCCCATGCGGGTGGTCTGCAGCCATAGCCACCACGCACTGCTGCAGATGAGCAGCAGGCACGCTGCCGCGAACCCCAGACGGTGTGGGGCCCACAGCAACCGGGCAGGACGCCAGTGGACCGAATGGTCCACGCCGTCGGGCCAGGCATGGAGGTAAAAGGCTTTGTCGCGCACGATGCAGCAAATGTGGCCTGAAGCGGACTTTGGCGCTATCCTCCGATGGTCGGTCAGCATCTGTGATCTTTGGGTGTCTGGCCGCACTGCCGCTAGTTCTTTCGAACGATGTTCGACCCCTGCCGACCAGAAACCATTGCATGGCTCGACAAAGACGCTTGTCCACGAAATTCATGGCGCTCGGCCTGGGCCTGCTGGTTCTGGCGCTGGTGTCCATTGCCTCGACCATGTGGGTTACGCGCACGTTGGACGGCGGCGCTGCGGCGGTGAACGAGGCAGGCCGCCTGCGGATGCAGGCGTGGCGCCTGGTGGGCACCAAGGTGGTGGGCATGGACTCGGCACGCCAGCGCGAGCTGGTGCACGAACTGGACGAAACCATGCGCCTGCTACGCGAGGGGGACCCGACGCGCCCGCTGCAAGTGCCCTGGGACGATGCGACCCTGCCGCTGTTCGAGGAGGTGGAGCGTGCCTGGAATGACATGCGCCCCTTGTGGGGCGATGCGGGCGAAGTGCAACCACCGCCCGAGCTGTTGACACGCTCGGTGGACGCCTTTGTGCAGGAGGTAGACCGGTTGGTGCGCGGTATTGAGGGCGTGATGTCGCGCATGACGGCCCTGCTCAACCTGTTCCAGTTCGTGATGATGGGCCTGGCGGTAGCGGCAGCGGTGCTGGCCTTATATCTGGGCTACCTGTTCATCATCCAGCCTTTGCAGCGTTTGCGTGGCGGCTTGCAACGCGTGCAACGCGGCGATTTCGACTCCCGTATCGAGGCAGAGTCCCTGCTGGAGTTTCAGGAGCTGGCCACTGGCTACAACCACATGGCCGAGAACCTGCGCGCCCTCTACCACGGGTTGGAGGTGCAGGTGCAAGCCAAGACGCAGGACTTGCAGGCTGAACGCTCACGCCTGGAGGCCTTGTATGAGGTGAGCATCTTTCTGGCACAGGCCGGTTCGCTGGAGGAACTGGGGCGCGGTTTTGCGCAGAAGCTGCGCCGCATCAGCGGGGCGGATGCGGTGGCGGTGCGCTGGTCAGACGAAACCAGCCAGCGCTACCTGATGCTGGGCAGCGATTGCCTGCCCCAGGAACTGGTGGATGAGGAGCGCTGCCTGGAAGCCGGGCTGTGTGCCTGCGGGCAGCCCAAGGCCACGGCGCGCACCCGTGTGATACCCATCATCTCGGAGGACGATTACCGCTTGGGCAACTGCGCCAGGGCAGGCTACAACTCGCTCATCAGCGTGCCTGTCCGGTTGCAGCAACGCATTCTGGGCGAGGTGGACTTGTTCTACAGGCACGAGGCTGCGCTGGACGCCGAAGACCGGTCGCTGTACGACGCGCTGGCCGGGCACCTGGCCAGCGCCATGGAGAGCCTGCGCAGCGAGGCGCTGCTGCGCGAGGCTGCCGTGAGCGAGGAGCGCACGATGCTGGCGCGGGAGCTGCACGATTCGATTGCGCAGTCGCTGGCGTTTTTGAAGATTCAGATGACGCTGTTGCGCCAGGCGGTGCAGCGTGCAGACGCACAGCAGACGGCGCAGGTGATCGAGGAGCTGGACGCAGGCATTCGCGAGAGCACGAACGACGTGCGGGAGTTGCTGGTGCACTTCCGCACCCGCGCCAACGGCGATGACATTGAGCAGGCGTTGCGCACCACGCTGCGCAAGTTTGAGCTGCAAAGCGGGCTGGAGGCCCACCTGGACCTGCAGGGCGATGGTCTGGCGCTGCCTTCGGACGTGCAGCTTCAGGTGCTGCACATTGTGCAGGAGGCCTTGTCCAACGTGCGCAAGCACGCCCAGGCCAGCGAGGTGTGGGTCAGCGTGCAGCGCGGGCCGCGCTGGACCTTCACGGTGCGGGACAATGGGCGCGGATTCCAGCCAGCGGCCCCGTTGGCAGAGGACACCCACGTGGGTCTGCACATCATGCGCGAGCGCGCCCAGCGCATAGGCGCTGCCGTGCGACTGCAGTCACAACCCGGTGAAGGTACCGAGGTCTGTCTTGAACTGAGCGATTGAATGAAAGAAGCAACTGCATCACCCATCCGCCTGCTGGTGGTGGACGACCACAACCTGTTCCGCCGGGGGCTGATAGCGCTGCTTTCGCAGGACCGGCGCTTCAGCGTGGTGGGCGAGGCGGCTGACGCCAACGCTGCGCTGGCGAGCGTGCGTTCGCTGCAGCCCGACCTGGTGCTGCTGGACAACCACATGCCCGGCGTGAACGGCGTGGATGCCATTGCCGGTTTGAAGGAAGTGCACCCGGCGGCGCGCATCGTCATGCTGACGGTGAGCGAGAACGTGGAAGACCTGGCCGCCGGCCTGCGTGGCGGGGCTGACGGTTACCTGCTCAAGACCATCCACACCGAGGACCTGTGTGACTCCATACAGCGCGTGTGGGAAGGCGACTCGGTGATCAGCCCCGAGATGATGGGCAAGTTGGTGGGCCTGTTGCGCCAGGCGCCGGGTGCGGCGCCACCTGCCAGCCAGCCCCTGGCGGCCGAGGTGGAACAGGCCGTGGCCGTGCCGCTGCTGGACGCCAACGACCCCATCCACAGCCTGTCGCCGCGCGAAACAGAAATATTGCGCCAGATTGCCAAGGGGGAGAGCAACAAGCAGATCGCCCGCACGCTGGACATTGCCGAGACGACGGTGAAGATTCACGTGCAGCACATTCTGCGCAAGCTCAACCTGAGCAACCGCGTGCACGCCGCCGTGTACGCCAGCGAACGCGGCCTGGGCTGAGCCAGACGCGAAAAATACTACCAAAGGAGTAGGGGGAAGGGCGCCGGATCGTCCTTCCCGGGCGGTGCCCCTGTCAGTCAGGAGGATATTCAGCCCTTCTGAAAAAAACGAAAGTCCACCCATGTGTTTGGAGAGAAACCATGGGAATGGAATTGAGCAATAGACGCAAGGCCTGGTCGGTGCTGATCGTCAGCACCTTGTCGTTCACGGTCTGCTTCATGGTCTGGATGATGTTCGGGGTGATTGGCATCCCGATCAAGAAGATGCTGGACCTGAACGCCACGCAGTTTGGCCTGCTGACGGCCACGCCGGTGCTGACCGGCTCGCTGGTGCGGGTGCCGCTGGGCATCTGGACCGACCGCTACGGCGGCCGCATCGTGATGGCGGTGCTGATGGCCGCCACGGTGCCCGCCATCTGGCTGATGGCCTATGCCACCGAGTACTGGCACTTCTTGACGATCGGCCTGTTCGTAGGGCTGGCGGGGGGATCGTTTTCGGTGGGCACGCCTTACGTGGCCCGCTGGTTCCCCAAGAGCCAGCAGGGCATGGCGATGGGGGTGTACGGCGCGGGCAACTCCGGCTCGGCGGTGAACAAGTTTGTGGCGCCGGCCATTCTGGTGGCGTTTGGCTGGGCGGCCGTGCCGCAGGTGTACGCGGCCATCATGGCGGGCACGGTGGTGCTGTTCTGGCTGTTCAGCCACAGCGACCCGGCGCACCTGGTGCCGAGCAACGTGAGCTTCACCGACCAGCTCAAGGCGCTGAAGGACCCGAAGGTGCTGAAGTACTGCCAGTACTACAGCATCGTGTTCGGCGGCTACGTGGCGCTGGCGCTGTGGATGGTGCAGTACTACATCGGCGAGT
>CAMLOF010000102.1 GCA_946481585.1 uncultured Macromonas sp.
CTCATCCGCGTCGTCAGCGAACTGTTCGTGGGCGGCTGAAGATCACAAGCCCCCATGCTTCGCTGCCCCCCAAGGTGACGCTCAGACCAGCTGGTTGCGTATAGCGTAAACGGTCAACTCCGCGTTGTTGGTCAACCCCAGCTTCTCCAGCACGCGCGCACGGTAGACGCTCACCGTCTTCGGGCTGATCATCAACTCTTCGGCAATCTGCGACAGTTTCTTGCCCGACGCGATCTTGCGCAGCGTCTGCAACTCCCGCTCCGACAGACTCTCGTGCAGTTCCCCGCCCTCGGGCGAGCTCAGGTGGTTGGCCAGCATTTCGGCAATTTCGGGGGTGATGTACTTGCGTCCTTGCGCCACCGTGCGCACCGCCGTCAAAAGCGCAGCCGGATCACCGCCCTTGTTCAAGTAGCCCACCGCCCCCGCCTTGAGGCAACGTATGGCGTACTGGTCCTCCGGGTACATCGAGACCATCACCGTTTTCACGGGCGACGCCTCCTCCTGCAACACGGCCAGAATCTCCAGGCCGCTGCGGCCAGGCAAGTCCACGTCCAGCAGCAGGACGTCGGGTTTGTGGACGCGCAGCGCCTCACGCAGGGTGGCATACCCGTCTGCCTCTGCCACCACCTGTATGTCGGTGGCCTCCATCAGCGTGTCCTTGATCCCACGCCGCACCACGGCATGGTCGTCACACAGCACCACCTTGATCATGATTTTTTCTCCGTATCCTTTGCGCCAGCGTCAACCTCGAAATCGCCGTTGCTCACAGCACAACCCTCCAAAGGCACGGACAGGATCAACGTCATGCCCTTCCCTTCACCCGTAACCACATCCAGCCAGCCGCCCACCGTCTCGGCACGCTCCTTCAGGCCAAGCAAGCCAAAAGACTGCAGCTTGGCCAAGTCGGCTGGCCCGGCGCCTCTGCCATTGTCGGCCACCTCCAGCATCAACACGCCTTCCAGGTCACTCAACTCCAGCGTCACCTCGGTAGCCTGGGAATGCTTGAGCACATTCGTCAACGCTTCCTGCGCCGTGCGGTATGCCACCATCTCCACGTCCTTGGTCCAGCGCCCTTCTGGCACGCGGCCCTGCCAACGCACGGCAATGCCCGTGCGGTCGGCAAAAGTCTTGGCCAACCATTGCAAGGCGGGCACCAGGCCTTGATCCAGAACTGAGGGACGCAGGTTGCGCATGATGCGCTGGCTCGCCCCAAGCGCATGCTCAGCCATGGCCAACGCCGCCTCCACGTGGGAACGCGTTTCGGCATCGGTCACGTGGCGGCCAATCCACGACAGATCCAGTTTCACGGCAGCGAGGGATCCACCGATATCGTCATGAATCTCGCGTGCTATGTCTGCACGCTCCCTGTCAATGCTCGTCTGCAAGTGCTCGGTCAAGTGCAGCAAGCGCTGGCGGGACTCTGCCAACTCACGCGCAGCTTCAGCTTGCGCGCGGCGCGTCTGGACAAAATCCAACGCACGCTGCAACACCATGGGCAACCGCCCCAGGCGATTCTTGTCAACATAGTCGCTGACGCCACGCACCATGGCGTCCGCCACGGTGGCCTCACCAATCGCCCCCGAGACGATGATGAAAGGCATATCCCGGTTGGTAGCCTGCACCAGTGCCCAGGCATCCATCCCTGAAAAACCGCCCAGGTGATAGTCAGCCAGAATGGCGTCAAACCGCTGGTCGGCAAGCGCCTGTTCAAAATCCTCCAGCGTCTCGACGTGAACCCACTCGCACTCCAGATCGCTGCGGCGTAATGTATGCCGCACAAGCTCATGATCTGCGAGGTTGTCCTCGAGGTGGAGGATACTCAATACTGTCAAAATATCACCCGCGTGTTAAGAAAAGCAACCATAAACAGGGAATCCTGACAATATTTTGAGCGAAGTCAGGGTCTCTCTCTAGTCTAGACTCTGCTTGGCACTTATATTTGGAGGCAGCCCAGTTCCGCAGAAGGGAAGAGTGCGTCAGCATATGGAACCGACACCACCGCCATCAAGCGAACACCGCCGCTGGCCGCGAGAAGAAGTCACCACGGTCGAGCCCATCCCCGACCGCTCGGAAGAGCCGTCGGTGCAGATGAGTGTGTCCGCCGTAGCCGATCTCCAGGACTCCCTGCTCGTGGCCATGAACGACCTCAAGCGCCTCGAAGGCCTGCTGGACCACGCAACGGCCAACTTGCTTGACCGCTTCAACACGGCCATGGCCGCCCTCGAAGGCTTGCCTGACGACGAGCAGTTCCGCACCGTCCGCCAAGCCCTGCATCAGGCCGTCACCGAACTGCAGTTCCACGACATGGCGTCGCAGTTGCTGGTTCACACAGGCAAAGTCCTCAAAGGCTGCGCCTACAACATGGCCGAACAGGCCATGGAGCCTGAGGAAGAAGAAGTCGGCGTCGTCGTCACCTACATGCCTCAGAACCCCAACCCGGTCACCCAAAGCGAAATGGACGCCGGCTCCGTTGAACTGTTCTGAACCGCCCTGCCAACAAGTTTTCTCCAGATTCCAGACAAGGTACTCAAATGCATTCGATCCTCGCTGTTGACGATTCGGCCTCCATGCGCAAGATGGTGTCGTTCACCCTCGTGGGCGCAGGCTTCAACGTGGTGGAAGCCGTCGATGGTGTCGACGCCTTCGAAAAGGCGCAAAAGCAGAAGTTCGATCTGGTTCTGACCGACCAGAACATGCCCAGGCTCGATGGCATTGGACTGACGCGCAAACTGCGCGAGCACCCCAGCTTCAAATCCACGCCCATCCTGATCCTCACCACCGAGTCCAGCGACCAGATGAAGCAAGCCGGCCGTGCAGCGGGCGCTACAGGTTGGCTGGTCAAACCTTTCGACCCGGCACGCCTGATCGAGGTCATCAACAAAGTGATCCGATAAAGTCCTCCCCATCCGCTCCCACGACCCGACCGGCACTCACCGAGAACTCCTCATGGCAGACGACAAGAACGATGGCTTCGATTTAACCCAGTTTTATCAAATATTTTTTGAGGAAGCTGGTGAAAACCTGGAACAGATGGAGCAACAACTGCTCAATCTGGACTTGGACACGGTCGACGACGAGGAACTCAACGCCATCTTCCGCTGCGCCCACTCCATCAAAGGCGGTGCCGCAACGTTCGGTTTCGAAGATGTCGCCGAGCTCACGCACCAGATGGAGTCCTTGCTGGACAAGCTGCGCAGGCACGAACTGACCCCCACCATGCCCATGGTGGACGTCCTGCTGGAGTCGTCTGACGCGTTGAAGGGCCTGCTGGCCCGACACCAGGGACTGGGCGGCGAACCGCCAGAAACCTCTGGCCTGGTGCAGCGCATCCGCGTGCTGGCCAGTGGCGGAGCGCCTGTTGCCGTTGCGCCCGCGCCGGTCATGGCACCGCCCCCTCCTCCACCTCCGCCCCCGGCGCCAGCCCCCACGCCAGGCGGCATGCCAGCGGCTGCAGCTCCCGGTGCGCCCCGGCGTATCAAGGCCATCATTGGTCCTCTTGAAAAACCCGAGCTGGCCGATGCCATCAAGGAGTTGTTCCGCGACATCGCCGGGCTGGGCACCATCCTCTCCGAGCAGGAAGACGGCGCTCGCAAGATCTTCGAAATCGACACCACCAGCACCAACGACGACCTGCTCGATCTGTTCGCCTTCCATGTATCCAAGGAACAGATCGAATTGCAGGAAGCGGGTGCCGCACCAGCACCTGCACCCCAGGTTGCTACCGTCGAACCCGTGGCTCAGGCTGGCAATGGCTCAGACCACAGCCACGACATCATCGAACAAGGCTTCGGCCTGTTCGCCGGCGCTCCCGGCAGCCCTATTGCCTCAACCACCACCACCGCCTCTGGCGTGCAGATTCCCGCAGAGGATCTGGTGCAAGGGTATGGCCTGTTTCCTGGCGCCCCAGGCAACCCGCTCACGCCACAGGCACACGCAGAAATCGTTCAGGCCCAGTCCGGCGTGCAGCAAGGCGCGGGAGCTCCCGAATCCAAGGCACGTGAAACGGCCAAGGCCGCGCGTGCTGCCACCACCGCGCAGATGGAGACGACCACCCTGCGTGTGTCCGTCAGCAAGATCGACCAGCTCATCAACCAGGTGGGCGAACTGGTGATCACCCAGGCCATGCTGGCGCAGTACAGCCGCACACTGGACGCCACGCTGAACCAGCAATTGCTCTCTGGCCTGGCCGATCTGGAACGCAACACACGCGACCTGCAGGAATCGGTCATGTCGATCCGCATGATCCCCATGTCGGTCGTTTTCAGCCGTTTCCCACGCATGTTGCGCGACCTTGCTGGCAAGCTGGGCAAGAAGGTCGAGTTGATCACGCACGGCGAAGCCACCGAACTCGACAAGGGCCTGATCGAAAAGATCACCGACCCACTCACCCACCTGATCCGCAACAGCTGCGACCACGGCATCGAATTGCCGGAGGTCCGTGCAGCCGCAGGCAAGCCCGAAACCGGCACCATCACCCTGTCGGCCGCCCATCAGGGCGGGTCCATCCTGATTGAAGTGCGCGATGACGGCAAGGGGCTGAACCGCCAGAAGCTGATCGACAAGGCACGCTCCAAGGGCATAGACGTTTCCGACGACATGCCCGATCAGGATGTCTGGCAACTCATCTTCGCGCCTGGCTTCTCCACCGCCGAAGTGGTCACCGACGTGTCTGGCCGTGGCGTGGGCATGGACGTGGTTAAGAAGAACATCGCCGCCCTTGGCGGTTCCGTGGAACTCGACTCGTCAGAAGGCTTCGGCATGAGCGTCAAGGTGCGCCTGCCGCTGACGCTGGCCATCATGGACGGCATGACCGTACGCGTGAGCGACGAGGTCTACATCCTGCCGCTGTCTTCGGTGGTCGAGTCGTTCCAGGTCGAGGCGCGCTCCATCAACACCGTGGCTCAAAACGCCCAGCTGGTGAAGGTTCGGGAAGAGTACATGCCTGTCATCGAGATCGACAGAGCGTTCCAGGTGCCCCGCAAAGAAGGCGACACCAGCGCCAACAGCATCATGGTCGTCATTGAGTCCGACGGCTCCCGCGTTGCGCTGATGGTTGACGAGCTGCTGGGCCAGCAACAGGTGGTGATCAAGAACCTTGAAGCCAACTACAAGAAGGTTCCCAACGTCTCTGGTGCAACCATTCTGGGTGATGGCAGCGTGTCGCTGATTCTGGATACCTCCGCCCTGGTTCGCCGGGCTAAACAGTAACCCACCAGAGGAGAACGCCAAACCATGGCCGTTGCCGACGTCGAGTCACAGAACCGAGAGTTCGCCTGGACGACCGCCGACTTCGGGCGAATCAAGGACCTGATCTACCGTCATGCGGGCATAAGCCTGCATGACGGTAAGCACGCCATGGTTTACAGCCGCATCTCGCGCCGCCTGCGCGAAACCGGCCACAGCAGCTTCAAGAACTACCTGGACTGGCTGGAAAGCAATGGTGGCGACGAATGGCAGGAGTTCGTCAACGCACTCACTACCAACCTCACCTCCTTCTTTCGTGAAAACCACCATTTCACGGAGCTTGACCGGATAGTGCGCTCGACGCCCGCTGGTCACGAATGGAAGATATGGTGCAGCGCGGCCTCCACTGGCGAGGAGCCTTACTCGATCGCCATCACCATGGCAGATGCGTTGGGCCTCAACGGCAACTTCCGCATCTGGGCCAGCGACATCGACACCAAGGTCCTGGACAAGGGTGCCCAGGGTATCTACAAGCTCGAGAACATGAAGAACGTTTCCTCGAGCCAGTTGCAGAAGTATTTTCTCAAGGGCAAGGGCGGCAATCAGGGTCTGGCGCGCGCCAAACCCGAGTTGCAGAAGCACATTCAGTTCTTCACGCTCAACCTCATTGAGGAAAATTGGTCACTGAAAGAACAGTTTGACGTTGTTTTCTGCCGCAACGTGATGATCTACTTCGACAACGCCACTCAGCGGCAAGTGCTGGCACGCATCCACCGCCTGATGAAACCCAAGGGCACGCTGTTCGTGGGGCATGCCGAGAACTTCAGCGACGTTCGCAACCTGTTTGCGCTGCGTGGCAAAACCGTCTACGAAAAAGTGTGAATTCCATGCACAACAGCGCCGCCCACCTGCAGACCCTCAAGACGCGTCCCAGGAAGCCAGGGGAGGCCTCATTCTTTTTCCACGATCAGCACTTCCGCTATAACGCAGCCAAGGTGCTGCCGGGCGAGTACTTCGTCTCCAACGAAGACCTCGTGATCATGACGGTGCTGGGCTCATGCATCGCCGCCTGCGTATGGGACTCACGGCTGCGCATTGGGGGCATGAACCATTTCATGCTGCCAGAAGGCGGCGGCGACACGTCGGGGCGCTATGGCTCCTATGCGATGGAACTGCTGATCAACGAGATGGTCAAGATGGGCTCATCCAGGGAGTACATGCAGGCCAAGGTTTTCGGCGGCGGAGCGGTGATCTCGGGGTTCACGACCATGAACGTTGGCGAGCGCAATACCAAGTTCGTGCTGGATTACCTGGCAACGGAACGTATTCCGATTGTCTCCAAGGACGTTCTTGACATTTACCCACGCAAAGTGGTGTTCTTCCCTGTGACGGGCAAGGCCATGGTCAAGCGCCTGGCCCATGCCCACCCAGAAACGTTGGAAAGCCAAGAGCGCCAAGGCAGTGCCTCCCGTGTGGTGCAGTCCACTGCTGGCGGCTCCGTCGACCTGTTCTGACTTTCATCCCCCTTCAGTCCCGAATGAGCAAGATCAAAGTGGTGGTGGTGGACGACTCTGCGTTGGTGCGCAGTCTCCTCACCGAAATCATCAACAAGCAGACCGACATGGTCTGCATTGGCGCTGCGAACGACCCGTTGGCGGCGCGCGAAATGATCCGGGAATTGAACCCGGACGTCATCACCCTCGACGTAGAAATGCCCAAGATGGACGGGCTCGAGTTCCTGTCCCGCCTGATGCGCCTGCGCCCGATGCCGGTGGTCATGGTCTCTACACTGACCGAGCAAGGCGCCGACATCACCATGCGCGCACTCGAAATGGGTGCCGTCGATTTTGTGGCCAAGCCACGCATAGGTGTGTCCACCGGTCTGCGCGAACTGGGTGACGAGATCGTCGAGAAAATCCGCATTGCCAGCAAGGCGCGTGTGAGCAGGCATGTTTCAACGCCTGCGGCGCCAGCGGCCTCGGGCGACACGTCTGCTCCGGTCGCCCGGGTGATGAACCGCCTGGCCTCGACGGAAAAGATCATTTGCGTGGGCGCGTCCACTGGCGGCACAGAGGCCATCAAGGAAATTCTGGTCCAGCTGCCTTCAGACTCCCCCGCCATCGTCATCACCCAGCACATGCCGGCGGGCTTCACCACCAGTTTTGCCGCACGGCTTGACTCTCTGTGCAAGATCCGGGTGTCTGAGGCACGTGACGGTGAACGCATACTGCCCGGCCACGCGTACATTGCGCCGGGGGGCAAGCAGTTCCAAATAGAACGCAGCGGCGCGAACTACGTAGCGGTGGTGGACGATTCCCCACCGGTGAACAGGCACAAGCCGTCGGTGGAGGTGCTGTTCAAGTCCTGCGCGAGAGTACTGGGCCCTAATGCGATTGGCGTCATGCTTACAGGCATGGGGGGCGACGGAGCTACAGCCATGCGGGAGATGCGCGATGCTGGAAGCTACAACATCGTGCAAGACGAAGCCAGTTGTATCGTCTTCGGCATGCCGAAAATGGCAATTCAAGCAGGCGCCGCACACGAAGTGTTGCCGCTGACCCGCATTGCCCAGGCATTGATGGATCGGATCAACAGCACGGGCGGCGTTCGCCACCGCATCTGAAGCACCGAAGAATGGTCAGGCCTGGACGTTGACCACCTGACCCGGCGTGCGGCTGCTACCTGTGGCCGCCTGCCCTGCCGCATACGTTTCACTCACCTCTGAGGATTTGTCTGCAGCAGCAGCGACCTGAGCGCTCGCCTTTTCAGCCGCGTCGGCGGCACGTGCAGCCGCCGCCGCACGAGCCTCATCACCGATCAGAACATCTACCGCAGCACGGCTGGCCGCCCACATGTTGGGCAGAAGGTCTTTGATCTGCGTGTCCAGTGCTTCCTGCACAGGGCTCTTGTATTCAACGGGAAGCTCCCCCTTGAACCGGCGGATTTCGTCGGACTGCTGCTGTGCCACCTGAGGGTCGGTACGCCGGTTGCTCAGCGCCTGCTCCTCCACCTGGGCAGCGACCTGCTCGGTCTGAGCATCGTCACTGACCCGGTCGGTTTCTCTCTGTTGACCGCTGGCCTGAACCTGCTGCGCGGGCACCTGCCCACTGCGCTCGGGAGCCTGCGCATTGCTGTAGGTAACGGCTGTCTGGGCTTCTGCTGCCGGATCAACAGGCGGCAACGCGCTGGGCGCATATGTAGCCTGCACCTGGGCGGCATCCCCAGCGGAAACAACGGACGAGCCGGGGCGCGCGTTCTCGGGAGAGACAGCGTTGCTGGTCTTGGTGGCCGTGACAGGTTGTGCTTTGGTCGTGGGTGCCTGCTGTGGCCACGGCATCACCCCGATCGAAGAAATCGTCAACATCGTGAACTCCTCATCTGAGGTTTCCAAGCGGGGATTACCCCCGTTCAACCGGAGTATCGACTTCCTAAAGCAAAACTTTAGGGGTGTTTTCAGGTTTTTTCAACAAATCGGAAACCGTAAAATGTGCGATGGCAGACACGGTCCATGCCAACTAGGACCGGCAATTCCAACATTTACAAGGTTTCAACATGTCCGTGATCCCCTCCATGGCCGACCGCGACGGCAAAATCTGGATGGACGGCCAGATGGTCGATTGGCGTGACGCCAAAATCCACGTGCTCACCCACACGTTGCACTATGGTTGCGGCGCCTTCGAGGGTGTGCGCGCCTACAACACGGTCAACGGTCCGGCCATCTTCCGCCTGGAGGAACACACCCAGCGCCTGTTCAACAGCGCCAAGATCCTGCGCATGAAGATTCCCTTCACCCAGGAACAGGTGAATGAGGCCCAGAAGGCCGTGATCCGCGAAAACAAGCTGGAAAGCGGCTACATCCGCCCGCTGACCTGGATTGGTGACAAAAAGCTGGGCGTGTCGCCCAAAGGCAACACCATCCACCTGATGGTTGCCGCCTGGGCCTGGGGCGCGTACCTCGGTGAAGAAGGCATGAAGCGCGGCATCCGCGTCAAAACCAGCAGCTACACCCGCCACCACGTCAACATCACCATGACGCAGGCCAAGGCGGTGAGCAACTACACCAACTC